>WTJV01000056.1 GCA_011524725.1 Amoebophilaceae bacterium
AAACTTTAACACAAACCTCTACTTTTTATTGGATCTATTTTAGGGGGCAACGTCACTCAAAACCTTTTACATTTCTGGCCACGCACAATAGATGAGCTTGTTATTACGTGACAAATGTACACGTACCTAAACTTCACAGAGCTATTATTTTTATGCTTATCTTGGAGTCTTTGATACTTCCATGAAACAACTGATCGACACAGCACCCCAACAAGAAACAGCAGTCCTGGTTGCTTTGATCACGCCACAGCAATCAGCTGTGCAAGTGCAAGAGCATTTAGATGAATTAGCTTTTCTGGCACTTACGTTGGGGATAAAGACCAGACGTACCTTTGTCCAAAGCGTAAAAATGCCTAACACAAGAACTGTTATAGGTAAGGGGAAGCTAGAAGAAATCGCATCTTTCGTAAAAGAGCAGTGTATAGATGGGGTAATCTTCGACGACGAGATTAGTCCCTCCCAGGTGCGTAATCTAGAAAGCAAGCTATCTTGTAAAATCTTCGACAGGAGTCTACTCATCTTAAATATCTTCGCGATGCGGGCCAAGACCACGCAAGCCAAGACGCAAGTGGAACTGGCACAGTACCAGTACTTGTTACCCAGACTCACCCGAATGTGGTCCCACTTGTCTAGCCAAAAAGGGGGTAGCACCGGTATGCGAGGTCCTGGAGAGAAAGAGCTAGAAACGGATCGGAGAATCGCACAGGATAAGATAACACACCTACGCCAAAAACTAAAAGTCATAGAACGGCAAAGTATTACCCAACGCAAACAAAGAGCACAAATAGTGAGGGTGACCCTGGTGGGCTACACCAACGTAGGGAAATCGACTCTGATGCGTGTGCTCTCCAAAGAAAACGTCTACACCGAGAATAAACTCTTTGCCACTGTAAGCTCCACGGTACGCAAAGTAGTCTTACAAGATATTCCTTTCCTACTCACAGACACGGTAGGATTTATTCGAAAGCTCCCACATACCCTCATAGAATGTTTCCAATCTACGCTAGACGAGGTGAGGGAGGCAGACATTCTCTTGCATATAGTAGATATAGCTAACCCAGCTTATGAAACACACATGCAGGTGGTGGAAGCAACACTACAGGAGATTGGTGCAGGAGGTATTCCTACAATATTGGTTTTCAACAAGATAGATCAACGCAAAAGAGACGAAGAACTACAAGGGGGCAACACTAATTTAGTGTACGCTCCCAAAGCACAATCTTCCCAAAAGCATGCCGTATACATATCCGCCACGAAACAAGATAACATAGAAGCACTCAAGAATTTACTCTTCCAGCAAGTCTATCTACAGCACATGAAAATATATCCTAATTATCTGAAGAAGATGGAGGACTAATACCCCTCTACAGGCCTCGTAGTTCAACGGATAGAATAGAAGTTTCCTAAACTTTAGATGCAGGTTCGATTCCTGCCGAGGCTACTCTAATATTGCAGACCTCTAGTCTACCTCTACCCAAGTCACCCCCTCACCGCCCGAATGAAGATGTTGGGCAATAACGCGCTTCACTTGGCCATGTGATTGTAAATAGGTACGCACAGCATTACGTAAAATACCTGTCCCCTTGCCATGGATAATCTGTAGTCGTTTATGTCCTAACAAGTACGCTTTATCAATCCAAGGATCTAGTGTGTTCAATGCATCATGGACAGATATCCCGTGCAGGTCGATCTCGGGATTAAAGAAAGAGAACGCATCAACACCTAGGTTAAGTAGGTGCTTAGTTGGCTGAATGGGGTACGTGGGCACCTCAACTGCTGCAATCAACGGCACCTTCTCAAGCTGCCCCAAGGCAATATTAACCTCCATGGCCTTGAAGGCTACCGTAGCATACCTCTTGCTAACACCCACAATCTCCCCTACACACGCCTGGCCAAGCATCCTGACACTATCTCCCTTGCGAAACTGGTTTTGTTCTTCCATAACAACCTGTTATAGCTGTTCCGATAACGTTTCAAGCTGCTTGCTCACCAGTGCATACAGCTTCTCCATGATCTCAAGATGGGCAAGATAGTACTGATAACTTTTTTGGAAAGTATCCAGGTCTGTCTCATGTGCTTGGTAGATCAATAAAGCATTTTTTTGGAGCAACCAGCGGGCAGTATCTTCATCGTCGGCATAGTTATCTACCATCGCTTGGGCCAATTCTAGGTCTACCAATATAGCGACCATCTGGTCTTGGGAAAGCAATGTATCAGGAGGCTTACTTTGACTGCTACTGAGCATACACAGCAGGCCACTAACGATGATCGATCGATATATATACATAGTCTACGCGTCAAAAATACGAATCCGGTCTATAATTTACCGTAATCTTAGGATTAACTATTGAAAATCCGCCACCAACTTTCGGGCAAATCATACTACTTTTGCCCGACGGTAAGTGACGACACACTCACATACAACTCGGCACAGTTACGATAAGAAATGCAAGGGAAGGTATCAATAGTATGAAAAGTACCGAATTAGGTGAAAAATATCAAACACGCTTCCTGGTCAAGGACAAAAGATTTAATACTGCCGTTTTATCTCAATACCATTTATCAATTTATATCAACGATGTATATGTTAAAATATGCTGCGTCAATGCTGTCACAAAGCGATGCTTATTATTCGAAGAATACAGGCTAGTACATGCGTGTACTCATCAGCGTATACAAGCGATTGAGCAACTTTATCGAGACCATTCCATATTATCGGCTAAGGGCTGGGCTACAGCCACCTTGTGTATCAGCAACCAGAAGTATACGGTAATACCTCAAGCTTTGTTTCAAGAAAAAACATCGGCTGATTATTTATCCTTTACTTGCCCGGTAGGCTCGGATGCTTCTAGGCATTTTACACATAGCGCTTTAAACGCGACGGTAGTTTTTGCTATCGATGCACCACTACTAGACTGGTTTAAATCAACTTACAAACACACAAAACTCCATGTCATACACCAAGCTAGTTGCCTGATACAGGGAATATGGCACTATCTACAAGACAAAGGATTAAGTAAATCACCCAAAGTTATCGTTTTCATTGAGCCCAACAACCTGCACGTTACAGTCATGAAAAAAGGGGGCTTGACTTATTACAATAGGTTTGCTTACACTGATTGTGACGAGTTACTATACTACATCCTCATTGTCATGCGTACACTGAAGCTTGACGCAGGCTTGCACGAAGTGATCTTAGTAGGGGATATCCACAAGCGATCACCCGCCTATAAAAAGGCAAGTGATTACATACGCAGGCTCACCTTTATGCAGACCCCTCCTCATATAAGATTTGGAAGAGCCTTTTCCAAAAAGATGAGAAGTATTTATCTAGATATACTGAGCGCACATCTTTGCCATTGATATACTATACGCATACATAGAACCACCTCGTCGGTGAGACCCTACTTTTTTCCTCAGATGAAAAAAGTAGGTAAAAAAATCAGCTGCTGTGGTTCCGAGCACTGATCTAAACTCGGTCCTTCGGACCTCAAACAGTAAATGCCCCTTAACGGCCTGCAGCTGCGTATTTTTTAATGTGTGCTGTACCAAAGCAGCAAGCCTCTTTATTTACTATAGCTACGCTGCGGCATTCAAAATACTCGCCTAGAGAATTAAGGCATCAGCTTGGAGACACTTCAAGCGCTAAAGAAAGGTACTGTCTGAGTACATGTAAACGCACTATCTTGCCTCACGTGCGCCTAAAAGCAAGTCAATCTAGCCCGATTCTCTCAGCAGTGACTCTTTTAGTTCCTTTTTTTCTGCCACACAAAAAGGAACGCCGGCCAGGTCAAACCACGACCCTCGCTTGCGAATTTCTTCACGCACAATGCACCATGGCAGCTGTTTCTTGTGGCACGTACATGTGATCTTGGTTATAACTTACTTTGCATTCTTAATTCTTAGATGGGTATATTAAACATGAAACTATTGGTAGCCATATTTTACAGAGAGAAAGTATAATTTATGCGATGTAACAGCAGACTTATATGATGTTTAACGTTCAGTACCAATGTAGTGTGGTAGGCGTACTACTGTATACCTTACTGCTACAAGGTTGCCAATCCCAGCTGCATATGACCCCGGAAGAAGACACTCGCGTCACACTGACAACGGGGGCAACGCTCTCCAAGGAGGGTCTACGACGGCGAAATTTGTCCCTACAACGAGTGCCACAAGGAAGAGATTCTAGAGCTGAAAGTCATGCTTTAGAAAAGACTGCGACCCATTCTTCGGTTCACTCAGCACCATTACCTACAATAAAACCCGCATCTACAGACGTCCCTTACGATGTATTCATTAGCCATGCAGGAGAGGACAAAGAGATCATCGCTACGCCACTGTATGAAATACTAACAGCTCGCGGGGTCAAGGTTTTCTTGGATCAAGAAGAACTACGTACAGGAGAACATGCACCTTACAATATGGAAGTAGCAATGAAGACTGCGTTGTGTGGAGTTTTTATATTAAGCCCCGAGTTCACAGCTAAGAAGTGGCCCATGAAAGAGCTGTATTGCTTTCTTGCTCGCCGGGAATTGGCAAAGCAGCAGAATTGTAAACTACCCAACTTGGTGGCTGTATTCTATCGGCTACCTCTCAAGGCTTGTAACAATCCTACTGATTTGTTTGATCATCCCAGCAACGTAAACGTATTTGAGAAGCATGGCTTTAATGCGCGGATGCGTAAAGGAGAGACGAATCATGAGAAAGTAAAAAATGCACTGCGACAATTGAGTGAATACACCGGTATAGAGGTTGAGGCCGGAGAAGGAACACCGCAGTTGATCCGGACTATTGTAGATAAATTATGCAGTAAGGTCGAGGAACTGCGTACCCTCCATAAAGCCAAAAGTATAGGACTAGTTCGTTGTATTTCTAGGCCGCGTAAGGGTTTCTTAGTGAAGCGAAAAAATCTGCTACTCGGAGTAGCTAGTCTGGGACTCGTAGCATATTACACTTGCAACAATGCTATGCTTAGCCTTCCCAATCCATCTGCCACTGGCCCGTCTCTAACCATGGAAGGTAAAAGATTAATAGTTCCAAAGTCACCTGATTCAAGCATAGCAGGTCCAATACAAGAAAAGCAACTTACTGTAGAAGATCCGTATAACAATATCCGAGAACTTCGCGCCCACTACTTGCAAGACCACTTCACGCTAGTAAAATCGCTTTTCCCGGGAGAGTCTCCCAAGCACGTAGGTAAGCTGGCATGTACGCTAGAGCTTATTGAGCAAGATCGCCCAAGCGATATGTACCCCCACCAGAGCCGGCCCCATTGGAAAAGAACAACCATTGTCCCATCAGCGCTATTTGAACAAAGAAGTAACAAATCTGGTGAAACAAAACGCGATATTCGCAGGGTCTTGATCGTCGGGAATCCTGGAATGGGCAAGACAACACTAACGAAGCAACTGGCCTATCGTTGAGCCAAGGGAGATCTGTGGAACGGCGAATTTAAGGTAGTCTATGTATTACCCATAAGAAATTTACTAAAGCACCTGTATGACAACGGAAGCTATCGTAAGGAAGCCACCTTGGCCACAGCTATTGTCAACAACTGCTTTACTACCCCCCCAGTGGAAGAATCAGGCTACAGGGCTTTGCGGCAACAGATCGCTGAGCAACTCGACAATCCCACCACTTTGGTCATACTAGATGGCCTCGATGAACGGGCAGGCGCTTGTGAAGCACTCATTAAACAGGCTACAACGGGCAACCACAAGCTCTTGATGCTCTCGCGGTTTTATGGAATAGAATTAGAAAGTCAAATGGCCGATATACGGGTTGAGCATGTGGGCTTGAGTGAAGAGCAGATGCGGGACTATGTAAAGGAAGAAACAGTATCTGGCTTACTTCCGGTGCAAAGTGGAGAACTCCTATCGCTACTAGATCAGCGTCATTCCATTGCTGAAATTGCTCAGGTACCGGTCAATTTGCAGATCCTATGTTTCTTATGGAGAGACCAGGTTTTACAAAGCAGTGTACACGAGGCAGTAGATCAGGGGAGTTTACCTGCACTGTACCAGGTAGTCGCCAGAGAAGTGTGGAAACGCTACGTAGCACGAGCAAAAGCCTTGCGATTACCGGCAGAGGTGCGTGAGACTATGTTTGATACCTTGGGTAAGATTGCTTTAGAAGCCCTACAGAAAGGACAATTGTTGATCAGCCAGGAACGCGTAGACGCACTGATAGAGGCGTCTACGTTGCAGTATCCAACCAATATGAATGTACAAGATTCAGGCTTTTTGCTCCTACAGTGGCTCAAAGGTAGTGGTCTGTACCAATTCCCCCATTTAACATTCCAAGAATATTTTGGAGGACGATGGCTTGCTAAGAAATTTTTTTCGTCTGAAGGAGAAGATAGGGAAGAAGCGGAAGATTTTATCAGGGAGAACCAATATGTGCCCCGGTATGGTAGGTTGTTTTCTTTTATGGCGGGAGAGGCAGCCAGTAGACCTAATAAAAAAAGTCAGCGTAACTTCGATAGTATCGTTGCATTGACTCATACAGGTTCCCAAGATCTGGTAGGTGTGCAGCACCTGCTGTTACAGATGCGTCTATTCAATGAGTATCTATGCATCAGTGGGCTGAATACAAAAAAGGAAGAATCACCTGAATTAGAAAAAGTAGACGCCTCATTGAAGCAATGGTTAGTGAGAGGAATTGATGAATCTCGAGAAAATGCAGGTATATATGCATCCATTTCTCTGTTGCCATTACTCCAAACAGCGATGCAGGATTTTCGTGCGATAACAAGGATAGTGGCTCCTAAATGCCTAGAAGTACTTCTCAAAGCAAGCAAAGAGGAAGGCCATTATTTTATAGACCATATCAAGCCAGTCTTCGTCAAAGTGGCTCAGGTAGCACCTGAGCAATGTCTAGATACCCTTCTGGAAGCAAGCAAAGATCTCAATAGAGATGTACGCTGGACTACCACAGAAGCCCTCGGAAAGGTAGCCCAAGCAGTGCCTCAGCTAGCCTCTAAGTGCCTCGACCCTCTCCTAGAAGCGATAAAGGATAAAGATCAGATAGTTTTCAGTAGTGCTAATGGGGCCCTTGTAAAAGTAGCCAAAGCGGTACCTCAGCTAGCCTCTAAGTGCCTCGACCCTCTCCTAGAAGTAATCAAAGATGACAGTAGAGATTTGCGCAGCTTCACTATAGAAGCCGTAGGGGAGGTAGCCCAAGTAGCACCTGAGTTGGCCTTCAAGTACCTCGATCCGATTCTGAAGGCAAGTAAAGATGATCGTGAATATATTCGTAGCTCCGCCATAGAAGCCCTAGGGAAGATAGCCCAAGTAGCACCTGAGCTAGTTCCTAAATACCTAGACACCTTCCTAGAAGCAAGCAAAGATTCGAATAAATATGTTCGCAAAGCTGCCGTAGTAGTACTCGGAGAGATGGCCCAGAAAAACCCTCAACTGGCTCCCCGAGTCCTTGATTATCTCTTAGAGGCAAGAAAAAAAGAAAATCAGAAAGGAGTTAGTAGCTACGATTCCCAAGCCAAAAAAATGCTCTTAAAGGTAGTTCAAGTGGCACCACAGCAATGCCTAGGTACACTTCTAGAAGTAGGTAAGGAAGAATATTGGCGTGTCCGGGGGCTTATCAAACAAGCCCTCGGCGAGCTAGCTCAGGCAGCGCCTGAACTAGCCCCCAGGTGCTTAAAAGTACTCTTGGAGACAAGCATAGGTCTAGAAAAGAATATTATCTGGACTACTGCAAAGGCATTCTCAAAGGCAGCCCAGGCAGCACCGCAGCAATGCTTGAATACCCTCCTAAAAGCGAGCAAGGATGAAGAGGTTCGTGAAGCTACTGCCATTGCTCTCGTAGCAGTGGTTCAGGTGGCGCCTTGGTTAGCGCCTGAAGTAGGCACCAAACACCTTGAACAACTCCTAGAAGTAAGTAAAGTGCAAGGTATAGATATTAGCAGGGCTACCAACAAAGTCCTTGGGGAGATAACCCAGGAAGCACCGCAGCAATCACTAGAAATTCTCTTAAAAGCAAGCAAGGATGAAGATTGGAATGTCCGCTACGCTGCTCAAAAAGCCCTTATAAAAGGGGTTCAGTCAGCGCCTGAGCAATGCTTAGACACGCTCCTAGAAGCAAGTAAGGATCCAGATCCAAGTGTTCGCCGGGCTACCATAGAAGCCCTCGGGAAGGTAGCCCAGGCAGCACCTCAGTTGGTCTCCAAGTGCCTAGCCCCGCTTCTAAAAGCAAGTGAAGATCAAGATAAAGATGTTCGTATAACTACTGCAAGGGCGCTCGCAGAAGTAGTTAAAATAGTGCCTGAGGTAGTACCTAAGGTAGCTCCCAAATGCTTAGCATTTTTTCTAGAAGCGAGCAAGGATACATATCAAGGTTCTCCTACAGCACTAAGTAATGGCACGCATTATGAAAATGTTATTGAGTCGGCTACAGCTGCCCTAACAGCGGTGTTACGGGCGGCACCAAAGCTGGCCCCGAAGTATCTAGAAACGCTTTTAAGAGCGAGTAAGGATTCCAATGAATATTTTCGTAGCGTTACTTTTCGCAGTGCTACCACTAGAGTCTTAGAAGTGGGTAGCCCAAGTAGCGCCCGAACTAGCGCCCCAATGCCTAGAACCTATTTTAGAAGTGAACAAGAACTTGAAGAATTCAAGTGCATATTTCCGTAGCAGTGTCATCCCAGCCTTAGGATCCGTGGCTAAAGTGGCGCCTGAACTGACTTCACAATGTGTAGAACTTATCTTAAAAGCAACCAAAGGCACAGATAGGGATATTAGCGAATTTGCTAAGAAAACCCTCATGGAAATTATTCGGGCAACGCCGGAGTTGGCCCCCCAATACCTGGATCAGCTCTTAGAAAAGACAGCAGATAGTAACTGGCATTCTGTCCTAAAGGCCTCAATGGCAGCGCTTCAGGTAGTACCTGAACTGGCTCCCCGATGTCTAGATCTCTTATTAGGGGCGAGCCAATATTCCAAAGATTCGGTTCGAGGTGAAGCCGAATATTACTACGTAGAAATAGCTCAGGTAGTATCTAGCATCCTCCCTCAATGCTTAGAAGCTTTCCTAAAAGGAAGCAAAGATAATCATAGGGATAATCGGGAATTTGCCTTAGGAGTCCTGGGTGCAATTTCGACAAGATCACTATTAGAAAGCTACTGGACAACAAAAAATGAGCGACTTATTCCCATGCTACTACGAAGGTTTCATCAAACGCCCTTGATGGTTGCAGACAACTATGCAACAATATCCTGGTACGACACCGCAGGAAATCGAGTCCTATGGGAAAAGGATCCAGAAGAAATGAAACAATTTATAGCCGTTATACGCAATAAATTATCTCAAACTTCCTAATAGATACCTAACTCGCTGGTGAGGCTTTACTTTTTAGTATCAAAAAGTAAACAAAAGACTTTGCCTCCGGGGTTCCAACCGCTAGAATCCTGACCTACGGCCTAGACCATTAACTCGGGCCTACGAACCTAAAAAGGAATAAATCATGAAAAGAGTTTCTCTTTGTAGAGATACATCGGCTATAGTACAGCCTGCCCAAGATCATCTTGAGAATTTACTTCCGGTTCGTATTCCTCTTTAGGACTGACCCTAACCTGGCTATACTTTTTCAGACCAGTGCCAGCAGGAATTAAGTGCCCTACAATCACATTTTCCTTGAGCCCTCTTAGTGTATCACGCTTACCCCGAATAGACGCCTCACTGAGAACTTTGGTTGTTTCCTGGAAGGAAGCTGCCGATATAAAGCTCTCTGTGCCTAACGAGGCCTGTGTGATACCTTGCAGCTTGGGACGTGACACAGCTGGTTCTGCTTCTCTTGCTTGTGCTGGTCTCAAGTCTTTGCTCTTCAGCTCAGTAATCTCTTGCTTAAATTGCCTTGCACTAACAATCTGTCCTACTTTTAAGACCTGAGAATCGCCTACGTCGGTGATAATCTTTTTGCCAAGAATCTTGTCATTTGCTTCCCTAAGGACTTGTTTATCAACCATCTGTCCGGGCATGAAGGTCGTATCTCCTGACGCTACTACCTCAAGTTTACTCATCATCTGTTTAACAATAATCTCAATATGCTTATCGTTAATTTTCACTCCCTGCAATCGATATACATCTTGCAGTTCGCTGACAAGATATCTCTGTACAGCGGTAGGTCCCATAATCGATAAGATATCAGCCGGTGATATGAGGCCATCGGATAGAGGATCACCTGCTTTGACGTAGTCATTGTCTTGTACAAGGATATGTTTTGATAAGGATATAAGATATTTTTTTCTAGTACCTTCTTTTGACTCAACAAAAATTTCTCGGCTACCACGCTTAATGCCACCATAGGCAACAGCACCATGAATTTCGCTAACAACAGCAGTATTAGATGGGTTCCTAGCTTCAAAAAGCTCCGTAACCCTAGGAAGCCCTCCCGTGATATCTCGAGATTTGTTCAACGTCCTGGGTATCTTTGCTAGGATCTGCCCTGCACCAATCTTTTCTCTTTCTTCCACCATCAGTCTAGCTCTTACCGGAAGACTATAGTGAATAATCTCGTTTTTCTTGTTCCCTACGACAATAGTGGGATGTTTTGTCTTGTCCCGGGTATCGATGATTACTTTCTGTTTGTGTCCTGTTTGTTCGTCATACTCTTCTTTGTAGGTAATACCTTCTTCTATTGCTTCAAATGATATGACGCCAGCTTCCTTAGCAAGGATAACAGCATTGTACGGATCCCAGTAGCACAGCTCATGGCCTTTCTCTACCCGTGCGCCTTCTTTCACCTTTAAGTAAGCACCATAAGGGACTGGGCTAGTCATCAAGACTTTCTTGGACTCAGGATCTAAGATGTGCACCTCGCAAGACCTGCTCATCACTACCTCTAGCTTTTCTCCCTGGCTATTGGTAGTTTCTACACTCCCCATAGCTTCAAATGTAACAATACCGTCAAATTTTGCTTGAATCTTGTCTTCTACAGCGATATTAGAGGCAGTACCTCCTACATGGAAAGTCCGCAATGTTAGCTGCGTACCTGGCTCTCCAATAGATTGTGCTGCAATGACCCCCACTGCTTCACCAGTCTGCACCATACTGCCTGTAGCCAAGTTCCTACCATAACATTTAATGCATACCCCACGCTCAGTTTCACAGGTCAACGGCGACCTAATTTCTACTTCTTCGATATTTGCCTCATCAACTGCAGTAGCCAGTGCCTCTGTAAATTCTTCTCCAGCAGATACGATGAGTTCTTTCGTACGAGGGTGGTACACATCACGCATCGATACCCGACCCAAAATCTTCTCATAAAGGGGTTCGATGATTTCGTCATTATCCTTATGTGCCGAAACTACAAGTCCTCGTAGCGTACCACAGTCTTCTTCGGTAACAATGACATCTTGCGCTACGTCGACCAACCTTCTGGTTAGATAACCTGCATCGGCGGTTTTCAGTGCTGTATCAGCCAGTCCTTTTCGAGCCCCGTGCGTGGAGATAAAATACTCGATCACGTCTAGCCCTTCTTTGAAGTTAGAAAGAATAGGATTTTCTATAATCCCACCTACAGAGCCATGCAAGCTCTTTTGGGGCTTAGCCATCAGCCCTCTCATACCCCCTAGCTGCCGTACTTGCTCACGCGACCCTCTAGCACCCGAGTGCATCATCATATAAACAGAGTTAAACCCTTGTTGGTCTTTCTCTAACTGCTCCATGAGCAGGTTGGTAATTTTCGTATTGATGCGTGTCCATATATCAATAACCTGATTATACCGCTCTCTATCAGTAATCAAGCCCATCAAATAGTTATTCCAAACGGCGTCCACTTCCTCTTTAGCCTGACCAATGAGTTGATCTTTTGCTTTGGGTACTTTCACATCATCCAACGCCATAGACATTCCCCCTATGTAAGCAGACTGAAAGCCGAGTTCTTTCACCTCATCCAGAAATTGGACGGTGCGTACTGTATTCGTTTGTTTATATACTTGAGCAGTGATGTTCTGGAGCTTTTTGCTAGTCAGCATTTCGTTGATATAGCCCACTTCTTCCGGCAGGTATTGATTAAAGACAACCCTGCCGGCAACGGTGTCTATCATCTTTTCTACCGGAACCCCACTTGGATCTTGCACTTTCACTTTTACCTTGATGGAGGCATGTTGGGATAGGACACCACTATCCAACGCCATAATGACTTCCTCTGGGGCATAAAAAGTCATTCCTTCGCCCTTCACAGGTTTATTTGCAGTGCTCTGTCTTCCTTTAGTGAGGTAGTATAAGCCCAGTACGATATCCTTAGATGGAACAGTAATAGGTGCTCCATTAGCAGGATTAAGAATATTATGTGCTGATAGCATGAGCAAAGATGCTTCTGTAATAGCTTCTTGGCTTAGAGGAACATGTACCGACATGGTGTCCCCATCAAAGTCTGCATTAAAGGCTGTACATACCAGCGGGTGCAGCTGAATAGCCTTGCCCTCTATCAACCTAGGCTGAAACGCCTGGATACCAAGCCTATGTAGTGTGGGGGCCCTGTTGAGAAGTACTGGATGCCCTCTTAAAATATTTTCTAAAATGTCCCAGATAACGGGTGTCTTCTTTTCGACGATCTTTTTGGCCGATTTGACAGTCTTGACAACGCCCCGCTCGATAAGCTTACGAATGATGAAAGGCTTAAACAGCTCTGCAGCCATATCCTTAGGAAGACCACACTCATAGAGTTTAAGTTCAGGCCCTACTACAACTACAGACCTGCCTGAATAGTCTACACGTTTTCCTAAGAGGTTTTGGCGGAATCGCCCTTGTTTGCCTTTTAGTACATCACTCAAAGATTTCAGTGGTCTAATCCCTTCAGAAGCAACCGCGTTTGCCTTCCTAGAATTGTCAAACAAAGAGTCTACGGCTTCTTGGAGCATTCTCTTCTCATTGCGTAGGATAACCTCAGGTGCCTTGATGTTAATCAGCCTTTTGAGGCGATTATTCCTGATAATTACCCTTCTGTAAAGATCGTTGAGGTCGGAAGTAGCAAATCTACCACCCTCTAGAGGTACGAGTGGTCTTAGCTCAGCAGGTATAACCGGAATAATGCGCATGACCATCCACTCTGGCTTATTCTCAATTCTACCCTTTGCTTCTCGAAATGCTTCGACTACTCTCAGTCGCTTAAGTGCTTCTGTGCGGCGCTGCTGCGACGTATCATTGGCTGCTTGGTGGCGCAAGTCAAAAGACAACTCATCGAGCTGAACCCTAGACAAAAGCATTTGCAAGGCTTCTGCTCCCATCTTGGCAATGAATTTATTGGGATCGTTATTCTCCAAGAGCTGATTGTCGCGAGGAAGCTGATCTAGTATATCTAGGTACTCTTCTTCCGTGAGGAAGTCCATTTGGCTGATGCCTTCTTCAGCTTTGATCCCTGGCTGAATCACTACATACCTTTCGTAATAAATAATCTGATCCAGCTTCTTGCCAGACAAGCCAAGTAGGTAACCCATTTTACTAGGAAGTGATCGGAAGTACCATATATGGGCTACAGGTATTACCAGATCGATATGTCCCATCCTCACACGCCGCACCTTCCTTTCGGTCACCTCAACTCCACATCGGTCGCAGATGATACCCTTGTACCTGATACGCTTATACTTACCACAGTGGCATTCCCAATCTTTTACAGGACCAAATATACGTTCACAAAACAGCCCCTTCATTTCTGGTTTGTGCGTCCTGTAATTGACGGTCTCGGGTTGGGTTACTTCCCCATAAGAGCGCTCTAGAATCACCTCCGGAGAAGCCAAGCTGAGAATCACTTCCGAAAAATCGCCTGTAATCTTTTTATTTCTTCTAAGTTGCATAGCTACTGACATTGTGCTAAAAATTTCAGATCACCTGAGAGTAATTTCCAAACCTAGCCCTCTAAGCTCATGTACCAACACATTGAATGATTCTGGTAAATTGGGTTGTGTAATGTTTTCTCCTTTTACGATCATCTCATATGCTTTGGAACGCCCTAGGACATCATCTGACTTAATCGTCAACATCTCTCGTAGGAGATGGGAAGCACCAAAAGCCTCCAATGCCCACACTTCCATCTCACCAAAGCGTTGTCCACCAAACTGTGCCTTACCTCCCAGTGGCTGCTGTGTGATCAAAGAGTAGGGCCCCGTGGAACGTGCGTGCATTTTCTCATCTACGAGATGTCCTAACTTCAGCATGTAGATAACGCCAGTGGTTATCTTCTGGTCAAATTTCTGGCCTGTTAGGCCATCATAGAGCTCTGCTTTACCCCAATCGGGCAAGCCAGCCGTTGCTAACTCTTTCTCTATGTCCTCCACAGAGGCCCCATCAAAAATGGGCGTGGCATACCTTCGACCTAGTGCTTGACCAGCCCAACCCAACACCGCTTCATAAATCTGCCCTAAGTTCATACGAGAAGGAAGCCCTAAGGGACTCAAGACAATGTCAACAGGTGTTCCATCAGCCATAAAAGGCATGTCTTCTCGGCGAACAATCTTGGCAACAACCCCCTTATTGCCGTGTCTACCTGCCATCTTATCTCCTACTTTGAGTTTCCGCTTTTTAGCAACGTAAACTTGGGCTAGCTTGACAATACCTGTTGGAAGATCATCACCTACCTCTAAAGCAAATCTTTCTCTCCTAAAGTCACTAATAATCGCATTACGCTTCTTATTGTAGTGATCTATAAGTTGGTAGACCAGCTTGTTTTTCTTTGCATTAGTAGTCCATTGGTCTAGCAAAACGTCGCTAATCAGGTTTGTTTCCTCAGGAATACTATAGTTGGCCTCATCGCGATATACATTCTTTTCCGGAAACAAGGCTTTTTCAATAAGAGCAGCGGTAAATTTTTTCCCTTTTTTGATAAGTGCATCTCCAAATTTGTGATAAACCCCCTGTGCTGTTTCGCCTTCGAGCAGTTGGACAAGCTTGGCAATGACTGCAGCGCGCAACCGTAATAGGTTAGTAGCATGAAGCTTTTTAAGAATATCAAGTTCTTTTTTAACTCGCGCTCTAACTTCCTTATCTCTGCTGGGTCTAGTAAAAAGCTTGGTGGCAACCACAACCCCTTGCATGGCAGGAGGTGCCTTGAGAGAAACATCTTTGACATCGCCTGCCTTGTCACCAAAGATGGCTCTTAGCAATTTTTCTTCGGGTGTAGGATCAGACTCGCCTTTAGGAGTAATCTTACCGATAAGAATGTCACCCTCTCTTATCTCAGTACCTACCTTTACGATACCGTTTTCATCAAGATGCCTGATAGCCTCTTCGCTCACATTGGGAATCTCGGAGGTTAATTCTTCTGCCCCCAGCTTGGTATCTCGCACTGCTAGCGAGAATTCTTCGATATGTATTGAGGTAAATATGTCTTCTTGCACGACACGCTCTGAGATGACGATGGCATCTTCATAGTTGTAACCCTTCCAAGGCATAAAAGCCACTCTAAGGTTTCTCCCCAAGGCCAACTCATCACCCTGGGTAGCATACCCCTCACACAACAACTGTCCTTTTTTTACCCGATCGCCTTTAGATACGGTAGGACTGAGATTAATACAGGTGCCTTGGTTAGTTCCTTGAAATTTAGTCAGCGGATAAGTTTGGAATGGATCATCGAACGAGACCAGCGCTTCTTCTGTCGAGAGCTGGTGCTTCACTACAATCTTGTCAGCATCTACATAGGTAACTACGCCGTCTTTTTCAGCACAGACCAAGCCTTTGAAGTCCCTCGCAACACGCTCTTCAATACCAGTACCCACAATAGGGGCCTCAGGCTGCACAAGAGGTACTGCCTGGCGCTGCATGTTCGAACCCATCAAGGCCCGGCTAGCATCATTATGTTCTAAAAAAGGGATCAATGCCGCTGCTACAGAGACAATTTGGTCGGGGGCTACATCCATATAGGCAACTTGCTCAGCACTCACAAGGGGGAAGTCGCCAGCAAATCTTGCCTTAATTTTGTCGTCGAGCAATTTACCCTCCTTATCTAGGTTTGCATTGGCTTGTGCAATATTATGAAGATCCTCCTCTTCGGCCGTGAGATAATGTATGGCTCCCTTAGGGTCTACCACACCATTAGTAACCTTTCGGTAAGGAGTTTCGATGAAACTCATAGCATTTATTCTGGCATGGATACACAGATACGATATTAACCCAATGTTGGGGCCTTCTGGTGTCTCGATGGCACAAAGGCGTCCAGCGTACGTATAGTGTATATCTCTCGCCTCGAAGCCGGCTCTATCTTTTGACAGCCCCCCAGGACCCAACGAGGAGATTCTTCGTTTGTGTGTCACCTCCGAGAGCGGATTCACCTGATCCATAAATTGTGAGAGCGGATTGGTGCCAAAAAATGAGTTAATGACCGAAGACAGCGTTCTTGCATTGATAAGGTCAGCAGGTTTAAAATCTTCATTATCCCGCACGTTCATTCTTTCCCTGATTGTTCTGGCCATCCTAGATAGGCCTACCCCAAACTGGGTATAAAGCTGCTCTCCTACTGTTCTTACTCTTCTATTACTTAAGTGGTCTATATCATCTACGGCAGTTTTGGAGTTGTCAAGTCCAATTAGGTACTTAACTATTTGTGAGATATCATCTTTGGTTAATACACTGACGTCAGGAGATACATCAATACCCAGCCTCTTGTTGATTCGGTAGCGCCCTACTGCACCCAGATCATAGCGCTTATTGCTGAAAAATAAACTCTGAACTGTCTCACGTGCGGTTTGTTCATCAGGTGGTTCTGCATTGCGTAACTGTCGGTATATCTGTTCAACAGCCTCTCTTTCAGAATTGGCGTTGTCTTTCTTGAGCGTATTGTAAATAATGTTGTAGTCCGTAATACTGATGTCAGTTCTATGAAGAATCACAGACTTAGCCTTCGATTCCAAGATAATATCAATCGCCTCGTCTGTTAGCGCGGCGTCGCGCTCTAATAGTACTTCGCTACGCTCCACAGAAATCAATTCGCCGGTATCCTCATCCACAAAATCTTCTGTCCATGTCTTGAGCACACGAGCGGCTAATTTTCTGCCTAAATTGCGCTTTAACGCTGCTTTAGAAGTTTTTATTTCCTCTGAAAGCCCGAAAATATCCAATATTTCTTTGTCAGTACCGTAGCCAATAGCTCTTAGTAAGGTAGTAATAGGAAACTTTTTCTTGCGATCTATGTAAGCATACATGATGCTATTTACGTCGGTAGAAAACTCGATCCATGCTCCCTTGAAAGGAATAATCTTGGCAGAATAAAGCCTTGTGCCACTGGCATGAGTACTTTGAGCAAAAAATACACCCGGAGATTTGTGTATCTGGAAGACGATGACACGCTCAGCCCCATTGATAACAAAAGATCCTTGGGGAGTCATGTAAGGGATATTACCTAAAAATACTTCTTGCTCAATAGTTTCAAAATCTTCATTTTCTTCTCCATTCTGCCGTAACCTGAGCTTGGCTTTTAGGGGTATTGCATAGGTTACCCCTCGCCGAATACACTCATCGGGTGAGTACTTAGGGGTTTCTAAAATGTAGTCAACGAGCTCTAATACAAAATTTCCTCTTGCATCTTCTATAGGAAAATTCTCCATGAAGACCTTATACAAGCCTTCCTCAGTTCGCTTTTCAGGGGGAGTGTCGAGTTGGAAAAAATCGCTGAACGACTGAAGTTGGATGTCAAGTAGATTGGGATAGTCTGTAGTGACAGACCTCGGAGAAGCAAAGCTCGCTCTTTTGTCTCTGGGATTTTTGTTCTCTATCAACAAGGGACTATAGATTTAAATTCTGAACGTAGAAAGATGGATGAATCTCACATACGGAACGGGTACGTTGCATAGAACCGACGTACCTATTCGTACAACCTTAAGTAAAGGGATGCATTAAAGCATGAATACCCTGAAGATACTTCGAGTATTCTTTCAAAAAGCAAAGGCAGCATCGTTGATATTATTTCAATTCTATCTCAGCGCCTGCTTCTTCAAGCCTACCCTTTAATGACTCTGCCTCATCTTTAGGAGCCCCTTCTTTGATGGCCTTCGGTGCACCATCTACGAGTTCTTTGGCTTCTTTCAGGCCTAGTCCTGTCATTTCTTTTACAAGCTTTACAACAGCAAGCTTAGAAGTGCCGGCCGCTTTTAGGACTACATCGAAGCTGTTTTTCTCTTCGGTAACTTCGGCACTGTTACTATCTGGCCCACTAGCCACCGCTACGGGTGCAGACAACGCAGGAGGCTCAATACCATATTCCTCTTTTAATATTTCTGCCAATTCATTGACCTCTTTGACACTTAAGTTAACAAGCTGCTCTGCGAATACCTTTATATCTGTCATTTTTGATAAAAATTTAATTGATGATGAATATGTTTGAAACTATGATTCCTTGACGGACAAGGCCTCTAAAAGGCCTGCTAACTGGTACTTACTAGACTGGAGCGAAGCCATGACACGCGTAATAGGCGATTGGAGGAGTCCAACTAATTCACCAAGTAACTCCGTCTTCGACTTAAGTTGACTTAGCATGTCTAGATGTTCTTCCCCAAGAAATAGCGCTTTGTCAATAAAGGCACCCTTGAGCAAAGGCTTTGCTAACTTCCTTTGCTTTCTGAAATCTTTAATAACCTTTGCAGGTATACTACCAACATCTTTCGCAAGCAAGATTCCAGAGAACCCTTTGAGAACCGTATCACTAAGTGCAAAATTGTCTACTTCGCTATCTAGCTGACTAAGTGCCTTAGTAATCAGCGTATTTTTGACTACTTGGTATATTACGCCAGCCTGAAAACATCTTCTCCTGAAGTCGTTCGCTTCCTCTACATTAAGGCCTTCTGCATCTATGATGTAGAAATACTCAGTCAAAGCAAGCTGCTCTACGAGTGTTGCTACGATTTTACTTTTCTCTTTTCGTGTCATTTTATAGTCCAGGAGTGCTGTTTATGTCAACAAGAATGCCTTTGCTCATAGTGCTAGAAAGACCAATACTTTTTATGTAACTACCTTTAGAAGAAGCCGGCTTTAACTTGACAACACTCCCAACGAGTTCGAGCACATTACTCCGTAGCTGCTCACTAGAGAAGGATACTCTTCCAACACTAGCATGTATAATGCCATATTTGTCTACCTTAAAGTCAATTTTCCCAGACCTCACTTCTTGCACAGCTTTACCCACACTGTCAGTTACAGTACCGGTCTTGGGATTAGGCATTAATCCCCTAGGTCCTAGTATTTTCCCCAACCTCCCCACCTTGGCCATCACCGCAGGCATCGTAATGATCGTGTCTACCTGAGTCCATCCTTGCTCAATTTTTTTTAAGTATTCATCTAACCCAACATAGTCAGCGCCTGCTTCTTGTGCTTCCTTTTCTCTATCAGGAGTGCATAAGACGAGTATTTTGAGCACTTTACCAGTACCATGCGGGAGTATGACAGTACCTCTTACCATTTGGTCTGACTTTCTCGGGTCTACCCCTAACCGAATAGCTACATCTACAGAGGCATCAAACTTTGTATAAGAAATTTCTTCAATCAGTTGTAGTGCTTTTTCTAAAGGATAAGCTTTAGAACGCGTATACTTTTTTGCAATTGCTCTTTGTTTCTTTGTCAACTTGGCCATCGATTTCTTTAATTAGTCCAAGGCGCATCGCCACGCACACTTAAGCCCATACTCCTTGCTGTTCCAGCAACCATTCTCATCGCAGCCGGCAAGTCAAATGCATTAAGGTCTGGCATCTTGAGTGTGGCAATCTCCTTGATCTCATCCCATGTTACAGCGCCTACTTTTTTTCGATTGGGCTCTGGAGAACCTTTCTTCACTTGCGCCTTTTTCATAAGCAAAACGGGGGCTGGGGGAGTCTTGATGATGAAATCAAACGATTTGTCTTGGTAGACAGTGATAACGACAGGAAGCAATTCTCCTTGTTTGTCTTGAGTTCTAGCGTTGAACTGCTTGCAGAAGTCCATTATATTGACTCCCTTACTCCCAAGGGCTGGCCCCACGGTGCCAGAAGGATTGGCTGCCCCTCCTTGTACTTGCAACTTAATATAAGTCAAAACTTCCTTAGCCATATCTTTACGCTATCTATGAAGAATTATTCTATGCGAGTTTTTCTACCTGCGCATAACTGAGTTCGACAGGTGTATTTCTCTCAAATATCTTAACGGCAATGTTGAGCTTCTTACGCTCTTCAAATACTTCCTGAATACTACCCGAAAAACCACTGAAAGGACCAGCAATTACCTTGACTATTTCCCCAACAATAAATGATGATCCTAAAGGGGTGTCATTAACCACACCCTCGTCGATCCTGCCTAATATTCTATTTACTTCAGTCTGCCTTAATGGAACAGGCTTCTTAGAAGACCCCCAGCCTCTGGTACTCAAAAATCCCAATGCCCCGGGAATACTCCTGATGATATAGCTCACTCTCCCGTCCAATAGCTCAGCACACATAAGAATGTAGCCCGGAAAAAAATTACGCTCTTTCGTTTTTCTCTTGCCCCCACGCAGCTCATACACTTGCTCGACAGGTATCAATATCTGGGTTACATAGTTTGTCAGCTTTTTCCTAACTAACTCCGCCTCTAGGTAAGATTTTACTTTTTGCTCTTGCCCGCTGACTACCTTGAGTGCATACCACTTGGGCCCATCCATCGTATTATTATTTTGCTCCAGTGCTAGAAAGTTCTGTAAAACCAAGAAATAGAATTTCTAAAGACCAAGTCTATCACGCCAATCATAACTGCGAAAACGAAAGAGGCAACTAGCACTAGCGTGGAACTCCGTTGCAGCTCACTATAACGAGGCCAAGTAACCTTGCGACTTATCTCACGAATAGACCCAACGATGAATGATGTTATTTTTGACATACTATTTCTATGCACGGGTGGAGAGACTCGAACTCCCAGCCAATGGTTTTGGAGACCACTACTCTACCAGTTGAGCTACACCCGTGTAGCTATCTCAAATGGTTCGCGAAGTTATAAAAATGGCTTATTATAAACAAGCACGCTTCCACATAAAAAGCGTGCTTGCGATACAATCGGCTATTGTAATTACTCGATAATCTCGGTCACCTGGCCTGCACCAACCGTTCTACCTCCTTCACGGATTGCAAAACGCAGGCCTTTCTCCATGGCTATCTCATTGATAAGCGCTACCTCAAATGTTACGTTATCACCAGGCATTACCATTTCGACGCCTTGAGGCAATTTGACTTCTCCCGTCACGTCAGTAGTTCTAAAATAGAATTGAGGTCTATATTTATTAAAGAAGGGCGTGTGCCGCCCTCCTTCATTCTTGGAGAGAACGTAGACTTCCGCCTTAAACTTACGATGGGGAGTCACAGAACCTGGTTTGCAAATGATCATCCCTCTACAGATATCTTTTTTATCAATGCCACGCAATAGCAATCCCACATTGTCGCCTGCTTCCCCCCTATCTAATATTTTCCTAAACATCTCAACTCCGGTGACTGTGGAAGTCAAGTTTTCTACCCCCATTCCAATGATCTCAACTGGATTTCCTGAGTTAATCACCCCTCTTTCAATGCGACCTGTCGCTACGGTACCCCGACCTGTGATAGAAAACACATCTTCTATTGGCATCAGGAAATCCCGGTCTACCAACCGCTCAGGCACAGGTATGTACTCATCCACTGAGCTCATTAGTTCTTCGACTTTCTCGACCCACTGTCCTTCACCATTGAGCGCCCCTAATGCAGAACCCTGAATAATGGGGGTATTATCACCATCAAACTTATAGGCACTCAACAATTCCCGAACTTCCATCTCTACCAACTCCATTAACTCAGGGTCATCAACAGCATCTACTTTATTAAGGAATACTACAAGTTTGGGCACTCCTACCTGAGAGGCAAGCAGAATATGCTCTCTAGTTTGTGGCATTGGGCCGTCTGTAGCAGCTACTACCAGGATAGCCCCATCCATCTGTGCTGCCCCGGTTACCATATTCTTTACATAGTCTGCGTGACCAGGACAGTCTACATGGGCGTAGTGCCGCTTGTCTGTCTGATACTCTATATGAGAGGTATTAATGGTTATCCCCCTTTCTTTCTCTTCGGGAGCATTATCAATAGAGCCGAAGTCTCTTCTCTCAGCTAGCCCTTTCTGGGACAAGACGGAAGAGATCGCAGCTGTCAATGTTGTTTTACCGTGGTCAACATGGCCAATTGTACCAATGTTAACGTGGGGTTTGGAGCGATCAAAATTTTCTTTTGCCATGTTTTTCCTGTTTGAAACAAATGTAATAAAAATAGTCTATATATCGTACACACTACTGCATAATCTCACAGCTATAAAGTCCACCAACCCAACAAGTAACTTGCTGAGCCAATGACGGGATTTGAACCCGTGACCCCTTCCTTACCAAGGAAGTACTCTACCACTGAGCTACATCGGCCTGTAAAGAGCGGAAGACGAGGGTCGAACTCGCGACCTACAGCTTGGAAGGCTGTCGCTCTACCAACTGAGCTACTTCCGCTTATTGTTCGAATTGCACAACCTAAAGATTATACAAACGCACTAGCGATGCATGTTTTTGTTGCTACGTTACCCAGCGCAAAAGATCTGCCATCTTGCTAAAGCAACAAAACAAGTATCAAAAATTTCAGCCCCTCCGTAGCACGTGGGGAGGGTAGGATTCGAACCTACGTAGCCGCGAAGCAACGGATTTACAGTCCGCCCCATTTAACCACTCTGGCACCTCCCCTAAGGTATAACTCACTGCTCACCGACGAACATGATCACCGATCATTTAAAATCAGTTACTTGCCGCCAAATGGAATATGGATTGCAAAGCTAGATGTTTTTTTTATCTGGTCAAACCATTATAGGTTCTTTGTCACCTTCGATTTCTTGTACACCTATGGTATGCATATCGTCATCTTCGTTCGGCAAATGATACTGCCGCGCCTGTTGGCAGCTTTGTAGGTACGCCTCGGAAATATATACATAAACGCGAGGTTGGTTACACAGCACTACAGTTATGTACACATTTTTTTATAGTAAGCTTGTAGTATAATAACAATATCTGTGTGCTTATTGCGCTTTGCCAGCTTGATGCCTCGCCTGATAAAGTCTCTTTCTTGCTCCCTGGAAAAACGACTGGTATGGGCAATATCTTCGATCCAGTATTCTACCATGGCGAGGTTGCCAGCAGAAGCTGACAGACATAGTAGGGGGGACTTATTGTTTAATAGTTGCGTAGGATCTGCACCTTGCTCTACTAATAATTCAGCTACACCCTGATTCATGCCCCCCTAGGTCCGAAGGCAGCATATTGTAGTGCACTTGTACCCTGCTGCCTATCAGGGGCGTCAATATCCCTGATTTTATCCCTCACTTTATAGGCGTTGATAAGTCGTTCTGCTGCCTCCAGATGCCCATCATAGGCAGCAAATTGCAACGGTGTAGTCTCATTTTCCTCTGTTCGCGCATCTATCACCACCTCAGGCTCTCTGACTAACGCATCAACGGCTTGGGGATTGCCTTTGGCAGCGGCATAGTGCAAAGGGGTACAATCCGGCTCCCAGCCCGCTTCGTTGATGACTAGCTTCATGGATTTGTTCAGATAGCCTTTCGCTTTGCCTTCTTGAACCAGACGAGGGATAGCTTCTGAGATATCTCCCAGCGATAGTACTTCTTCGTCACCTACCGCTTCTACAAATTCTTTGAACCAGCGTTGTAGGTCCGCTGACTCTTTTTGGTCTTCTTCATCTGCAGCCTTCTTGGTGGTACCCTTTGTGTTTTCTCGTGCCATGGCCGTGCCTTTCAATCCTGCCCTTGCGAGCGCTGTTACTACCTGGGCTGGAGGTGTAGTCATCGCAGTAGCTTCCTGTGATTCTTGGGTAATGATAGCCGTTGTGCCTTGTACAGTCGTATATGTAGCATCAGTGGTAGAACACACTAAGTCTGTTGGACTCTCTTTTTTCTCCTCAGCGTCAAGTACCTCTGCTGACCGTTTGCGAGAAGGTGGGGTGGTGGCAATGGTGTCCTTAGAAACTTACATAAGCGTTCCTGGCGTAGTCACATCTTCCTCCTCTCCAGTCACTTGCAAACGATGTTAGCAGCTATATAGCACCAGACCGATCAGCAGCACTGTTGCCGTACTTAGGAAATGGTATTTATAACGATTCATGATGCCGGTGGTTTAAAACTGAGGTGTAACATATCCATTCGTCCTGATGCAGGATAAGCACCAATACGCCACTAATCAACTCTTTTGAGGTAGGGCGCTGCGCTAAGGGCAGCCCTGTTGCGCAGACCAAGAGCAGGATAGGTTAAGAATTTGCTTTTTTCTTTTTCGCTGCTGGGAGTTTTAGTTCTTCGTTGTCTTCTGTTTCTTGTTCACCAACGGTACGCCATATCGTCATCCTCGGTAGATGGCATTGCGACTTCTATTGGTAGCTTTGTAGTAGTATGTCTTGGGAGATCAATCTCAACTCTATGCTAATGCATAGTAAACTTTGCAAGCTTGTTAAATATCAACGATTAGGTCTTATAAAGCGCTTCGTTGCTGGTACACTCGTTCGTAATGCTGCTATGGGAATATTGCAATAAGATTTTTTACAAGCTACAAGAGAAGATAGCCATGAAACAACAATACTGTGGTCCAGTGGAGCCAGATAGTGCAAGGGCCATGAACCCACATCCTCAGGCACCCTTTCCCGATCTAGCTCATGGACATGAGAACGCTGTCATAGCATGCAATAAACCCCTTTATTGGACCTCCTTTGATGTAGTCAAAAAGCTACGCTCTATCTTGCCGACAAAAAAGGTAGGACATGCAGGTACGTTAGACCCTTTGGCCACCGGGCTTTTACTCATTTGTACAGGCACAAAGACCAAAACCATCAGCCAATATCAAGCATTAGAAAAGGAGTATACCGGGGAGATGATCCTTGGGAAAACAACACCTTCTATGGACTTAGAAACAGAATTTGATAGCGAAACACCTTATGATCATATTGAAGAAGCAGCAATCTACAAGTTGATACCTACTTTTGTGGGTACTATATACCAGACTCCTCCAGCATACTCGGCCATCAAGTGCCATGGGAAGAGGGCTTATAAAAAAGTACGCCGTGGCGAAAAGGTGAGTCTAGTGCAGCGACAAACCTTCATTCGTGCTTTTTCGGTTACCTCAATCCAGCTGCCCAGTATCAAGTTTGAGGTGACTTGTGGAAAAGGGACCTACATACGGAGCTTAGTGAGCGATTTTGGGAAACAACTCGGTGTAGGTGCTTATCTAAGCAGCTTATGTAGAACACGCATTGGCTCTTTTCGGCTCGAAGATGCTTATGACATCGCAGCACTTCCAAAACAGCAACTGAGGTATGATACACTCCTACCGTCATGAAAGTGTACGAAGATATTCAAGTATTCGATAAGCCCCATAAACCGATAGTGACCATGGGCATTTTTGACGGTGTCCATTGGGGGCATCAGCAGCTACTTCGACAAATCTGTACCCATGCTCATCAGGCAGGTGGTGAGACAGTTGTCGTTACCTTTTGGCCTCACCCAAGACACATCCTATCTACCACCCACACAGCACCTATACAGCTTTTGACTACCTTTGAGGAGAAGGCAACTATACTGTCCCAGCTGGGCATAGACCATCTACTAAAAATCAAGTTCACTAAGGCCTTCTCGCAACTAAGCACCGAAGCATTCGTGCAGCAAGTGCTCGTAGCACGGGTAGGGATGACACAACTGGTAGTAGGCCATGATCATCGCTTTGGTAAGAACAGGACGGGGAATACTGCCCTGCTCCGAGAATTGGGCCTTCGTAATAACTTTACTGTAAAAGAAATTGCCCCCACCTTGGTGGATGGTGTAAAAGTAAGTTCCACAAAAATCCGACAACTACTGTTACAAGGTCAAGTAGAAGAGGCACGAGGTTATCTAGGACGTCCTTATGAGGTAGCATGTACTATTCTTCAACAGCATGCAGACGGTAAACAGGACTCTAACTTCAGCTTGACCGCAATGCATCCCTACAAACTTATCCCCGCAGGCGGCCACTATGCTGTCCAAGTAGTCCACCCAAAGGGCACTAACAACGGAACGCTGCGGATAACACGAAAATATAACACCCCCATTATGGAGCTGACTATCGCCAACGGCTCAAGGGAAACAAGACATACCGCTAATTTACACATCCAGTTCAAAAAGAATCTTCGTAGCTCGACGTAACTATCCCAAAAACAGCCACCAGCGGTGAGTATAGATCGGTGTGGCATTGCCTCTCAAGACAGCATATAGAATAGAAAAAAACGAACGATAAACCAAAGAAAGACGATGTAGCCCCTAAGGACAAGAAAGAGAGTCAGTAGATTCTCAGTTAAAAAATAGGGTATTGCTAAAAATAGGGTGATTGCTCGCCATGATTTCATCGATCAAATGTTTGCTGCGGGTGCCTGCTGATAAGCGATCTATTCAAGATTAGTAATGCCAAAGTATCTACTTCTGAGAGCTCCGCAAGGTCGAGTTTAGATGGCCTAGGCCGAAGGGTAAGATTCTAGCTAGAGGGACCACAGCAGTTAATCTTTTTGTTCACTTCTAAGCAAAAAAGTAATACCAAACTAGCCTCTTAAATTTAGGAATTATTCTGAACAATCGCTATTTTAGCCCTAAAATTAAGCAAGAAGCCATGGCCAACTCTAAATTCCTCAATCCCAAAAATGATGTTGCTTTCAAGAAAATCTTCGCTTCTGAGCAAAATCAAGACATTCTTATCCACTTTATCAACGACATCCTAGGACTAAGGGGAGAGAAGGCTATCGAGCATGTCAGTCCCCTCTCTGCCGTACAGGACCCGGATATTGCTTCTAAGAAGCAGTCTGTCCTCGATGTCTTGTGTAGAGATAAACAAGGAAGCCAGATTATTGTCGAGATGCAGGCTTCGCCACAGAGGGGCTTTGAAAAACGAGCACAGTACTATGCAGCAAAGGCCTATACGCAACAGCTGAAAAAAGGCAAAAAAGAACTCGGTAAGTATCATAACCTCAAAGCTGTCATCTTCATTGCGATATGCGACTATACCCTCTTTCCTAAAAAAGCTGCTTATTGGTCCGAACACAAGCTGTTAGACCAGCACACCTATCAACATGATCTGAAAGACTTTCACTTCGTCTTCCTTGAATTACCCAAGTTCAAGAAAGCGAAAATAGATGATCTGCAGGATGAAATAGAGAAGTGGTGTCACTTCTTCAAGTATGGAGAAAAAGCAACAGAGAGGCAAGTGGCTGCTATTACTGCTAGTGATCCTATGATAGGTAGAGCCTATGAAGCCATGAATCAGTTCAATTGGAGCGAGGAGGAACTGCTAGCCTATGAACGTGAAATCAAGCGTGTCATGGACAACATAGCCGTTGAGGACTACATCAAGGACCATGCTATGGAAGAAGGTAGGAAAAAGGGCAGAGAAGAAGGGAAAAAAGAGGGCAGAAAAGAGGGTAAGAGAGAAGGTAGAGAAGAAGGAAAAAAAGAAGGGGCGTACGACAAAGCTTTACATATTGCCAGACATATGCTTTTTCGGCTACGTCTAGAGCCACAAACGGTATCACAAGCTACGGGGCTCAGTCTTGAGGAATTGCAAAAGCTTAAGGAAGCTTAAGGAGAAGTAATGTTTGCTGAAGGCTAAGAATTGCTCTTTCGGGAGTGTTACTCGCAATGATCTCATCGATCAAATGTTTGCTGCGGGTGCTTTCTGATAAGCGGTCTATTCAAGATTAGTAATGTCAAAAATGTTACCTTGTGCAACATTTTCTGTGGGCTAACATTCCACCCATGTTCTGTATCCTGTAGGATGGGGTAAAAACAATTTTTTTACATGAAAAAGATAAAATGCTTTGCAACTTTAGGTATACTTGGCCTCACTGCACTGGGGCTATTGGCAGTATACAACGGCGACTATCCTTCGGGATCTCCAAAAGTAATCATAAGAAATTTTAATCCCCAGGCCGGGTTTCATTATAATATCTACTGCATCAACCAGGCCTTGTATGCATGTGAACAATCCAATCGGGAGCTCGTAGTTCTTCTCGACTCTGGCCTGTATCAAGAGAATCGGCCACAGTTTCAAGCCGACAACCCTCATCACAACCATTATGATTGGTTTAGCTATTACTTTGAACCTATCAATCAAACAAATAGGCCTTTAAGTTACTGGAAGAGATGGGTCAACCGTAACCCATTCATGCAATCAATAGACCCATCTCAATTCAAGCAGCCTACACTTAACAAAATGACCTCTTACATGAGGGGCTGTCCTGTGCAAACCTTTGATTATCATTCTCTAGATCATTCCTCAAACAGGGCAACTCGTGATCAAGAGTTTCACCGTATCTGGCATCAATATTTCAAATTAAGGCCACATCTTCAGAAGATGGTCGATGATTTTAAACATGAGCATGATTTTGCCAACAAGTACGTCATCACCCTGCACTACCGAGGAACCGATAAATATGGCCACAAGGAGGGGAATGAGGATGACCCTGAGCACCCACCTTATGAGTTCTGTTCGGCTTTGGTCAAGAAGATGATTAAAAAAAGTGGACATTCATTCAGCGATATTATTACGTTTGTTGCCACTGATGAGCAACCATTTATGCAACATATGATAGAAGCAGGTGTGAACGCTGTTTGTATAGACGCTATCCGGTCCAATATAAATACGTCAGGACTCAGTCTTGACTTCTCGCAGTGCAAGCAAGGGGTCATAGACGATACCCCAGAGAGCAAGGTTTACAATGATCTGATTACGCAAAGTATACATCGCGGCATGCAAGACAAGAGCAACTACATTAAAGGACGCGATGTGCTAGTAGATGCAATCTTACTGGGGTGTGGAAATATCTTTATCAAGAGTAGAGGTAATGTGAGCAACCAAGCATCTTGGATCGGAGGCCCCCAAATGGAGTCCATAGATTTGGTCAACGAGTTCAACGCTTATAAAAAGAAGAGCCCATTGGGCAATGACTGGGGCACAATCTATGATGATTGACCTTCTCCCCAAATTTTGGTCCAAAAGAAGTGAGAATTTTGTATCACTTTAACCATGACCAATAATGAAGAATAAATTCAGTGTTTCTCAAATCATCAGTGTTATAAAAGCACAAGAAAGCGGTATAGGGATACCCGAGCTATGTCGCAAGTACGGCATAGGACAGTCTACTTTTTACCGATGGAAGGCGCTATATGGGGGGATGAACGTCAGTGATGCGCAACACCTCAAGGACCTGTCAGAAGAGAATAGAAAGCTCAAGAGCTTGGTAGCAGATCTATCTTTAGACAAGGTGATGTTACAGGAGGTTTTATCAAAAAAAGTCTAAGCCCATCCTCGAAGCGTTCTATGATCGGTCGTCTTATAAGTAAACATGCCATTACTCAGAGAAGGGCCTGCGCTTTAGTGTCCCTTCAGCGGAGTACTTGCCGTTATCAAGCAGTGGCCCGAAAAAAGGAGCAAGACCTAGTAGCCAGGCTGAAGCAATTGGCGCTACGGTATCCACGCTTCGGATATTTAAGACTTCATCAACTTCTACGCCGCGAAGGGTGGGCTATTAACCACAAACGCGTGTATCGTTTGTATAAGCTACTAAAGCTTAAGATCAAGCTAAAACGCGGTAGGAAGCGTGGTGGCCTGCACCAACGTACTGCGTTACCTCCTGCTACAAGCAGGCACCAAGTGTGGGCCTTAGACTTTGTGCATGATCGTTTAGTAGATGGTCGCCAAGTCCGTATTCTAGGGGTTATAGATCATTATAGTAGAGAGTGCCTCTCACTTTGTGTAGATACTTCCCTATCGGGATTGCGCGTGGTACGTGAGTTAAACAGCTTGGTATCGGAGTATGGTAAGCCATCTCATATAGTGAGTGATAACGGGAGTGAGTTTACGAGCCATGCTATCCAAGCTTGGCATGCCAGTAAAGGAGTGCAGTGGCATTACATATCACCAGGCAAGCCTCAGCAAAACGGGCATATGGAAAGCCTGAATGGTAAGCTTCGAGATGAATGCCTGAATATGCACGTATTGCATGGCCTCGAAGAAGCCCGCAGTATCTTAAAGCATTGGCGAATTTACTATAATCATGAAAGACCTCATTCTAGTTTGAACTATCAAACTCCTCAAGAGTTTATAAACAAGCAACGGGGAAAAAATAAACCAACTATGATGAAAAATTGAAATAAATCAATAATTTCCTCTCACTAAAAATGGACCAGTGAATGGGGTAAGGCTAGCCCACTCCACCATTCTGTAAGGCATTGATACAAGAAAAAGCAAGTAGGGCTTTTTACATGGTTTGGGCCGTTCCTTACCGAGAATAATAGACCCGCTTCACCCGTTCGCTCACATGGGTCAGCACTTCATAAGGAATAGTACCCATCGCATCGGCTACCTGAGCAATGGGCAATTCTTTACCAAAAATAATGGCCTCATCACCTTCAGCAGCAGGGATGTGGGCTACATCAACCATGCTCATATCCATGCAGATCTCACCAACAGTAGGTACTAGGTGTCCATTGATCCAGACGCTGCCTCGGCCGTTGCCTAATGCCCTGCTAAAGCCATCGGCATACCCAACAGCAAGGGTAGCCAGCCGCATATTCTTTCGAGCAATACCTTGCCTCCCATAGCCAACCGTTGCACCCTGGGGAATCAGCTTAACCTGAGAAATAACCGTTTTGAGTGTGTTAGCGACCTCCAAGTACTGCTCTATCCTTGCACCTACCCCAACACCATACAAGCCAATACCCACACGCACCATATCTAGTTGGTAACCAGGAAAACGAAGGATACCCGAAGAATTGAGTAAATGTTTAATCGTGTGAATACCTAGCGCTTGCTCTATATAGGCAGCCAATTTCGTAAATAGCGTAAACTGATGCTTGGTATAAGTATCATGTTGTGAATCTTTAGAAGCAGCTAAGTGGCTCATAATCCCTACCACACGAAGCACTGGTGCAGTACGTAATACCTCTACAAGCGTATCAAGCTCTCTTTCGTCAAATCCTAGCCGATGCATGCCGGTTTCCAACTTTAAATGTATGTTGATGTGCCGCCCCCGATTGATCGCAAAATCATGTAACGCATGCAGTAGTTTCAGACTGTATACTTCCGGTGCTAAATCATATACAAGTAGCTTTTCAAAGCTCTCTATCGTAGGGTTCATCACCATAATGGGAAGTGTAATACCATGCTCTCGCAACATAACCCCCTCATCGGCATAGGCTACCGCCAGGTAATCTACACGGTGGTATTGAAGAAGGTGCGCAACTTCAAAGCTACTACTACCGTACGCCAACGCCTTAACCACGGCCATCAGTTGGGTTCTTTTACCTAGCCTACTCCTGAAGAAATTTAAGTTGTGCGTAATAGCATCCAGGTCTACTTCAAGCACAGTGCTATGGGTTTTCTGTTGCAGCCTATCTACCACTCTTTCTAAGCCAAAGTGTCTGGCCCCTTTCACAAGTATCAATTCGTCACCAAACTTGCGTTGGATATCCTTATTGAGAAATTCCTGAGTGTGATTGTAAAAATGTGCCTCAAAAGATGAAAAAGCTTCGGCATGGGCAGACAGCACTTTCCCTATGCCGATGATCCGGTCTACTTGTTTGTCTTTGAGCAGTTGCGCAATCTGAGGATACAGTTTTTCGGGGGCTATACCCGTTTGTAGTAAGTCGGAGAGCACTACCGTTCTTCGAGAGGCCTGCTTTTGTTGGTTCATAAAGTCCAATGCTACTCGAAGACCCGCTAAATCGTTGTTATAGGTATCATCAATGACCTGACAACCATTAATACCCTGCTTCAAAGTCATACGCATAGGTATTGCCTTGAGTTTTTTAAGCCCTTCTTGTATCATCTTGACGCCGAACCCTTCGTGCAGTAGAAAAACAACGCAATGGATCACATTCTCTACAGAGGCATCATCTTGAAATGGCAAAACAAAGGTATACTTCCGCTCTCGGGTGGCTACGATCAGCGCTGTTTGCTTACCTGTAGCCAAGAAATGCTTTTGAACGCTGTAATCGGCTGCATCATCCAGCGCCGACCAGGTAACTAGGTGAACTTTGTTATGGTAAAGCGCCCTTAAGACACGATGAATAGGCGCATGATCTCTACAGTAGTAAATATTCCGGCAGTTTTGGAATAAAAGCGCTTTTTCTTCGATCTTTTGCTGCGCGCTAGAAAAGCCTTCATCATGCGCTGGGCCTATATTGGTGAATATCCCAACGATAGGCTTAAGAATGTGCTCTAGCCGGGCCATCTCTCCAGGACGTGAGATACCTGCTTCAAAGATTCCATACTGGTGTTTGGCGTCAATCAACCACACCGAAAGTGGTACACCTATCTGGGAATTGTAACTTTGAGGACTCTTGATAACGGCATATTTCAAAGCCAACATTTGGCTTAGCCATTCTTTGACAATGGTCTTACCACTACTTCCTGTAATAGCCAGCAAGGGCAATCGATATTGGCTCCTGTGGTAAGTGACTAACTGCTGTAACGCCTCAACACTATTGGCTACTTGGATGATATTAGCGTGCCTTAAGCTTTTGTAGACAGAAAGATCCCCCTGCTCCACTACAAACTGGCTAACGCCTTTCCCATACACCTCAGGAATAAATTGATGACTGTTGTGACGTTGGCCTTGTAGGGCAAAAAACAAACCATCAGCAGCTACAAGAGGCCCTCTGCTATCCAACAAGAGGTTCTTAATAGGCTGCTCTTTAATGTATTGTATAACTTTCCCTCCTATAATCGTCGGTAACTTACTGAAAGAGAGCATTCAAGAATAGGGTCGATTCAGAGATTTTTAGTAGCATGTACAAACTCGCTACCTCATACGCTAACGAAGAATTAGGAAATATACTTATTCATCCACAATAACGTAGAGGTCTTCTTTTTCTTTCTTCATGAAATATTTTTCTCTAGCAAACTTTTCTAACAAGTCTTCATTGTTTGCTAATTCTTTTCTGGCCTGCTGAATCTGGGTTATTTGCGCTAGATAATACGTTTTTTCTGCTGCCAGTCTGTTAAGCCTTCTTCTCAAGCTATATTGTGTGATGAGGTTCTCTGAGTCAAAAAAGCACATCCATACTAGAGCCCCCAATCCTAACACAAAGTAGGGATTTATCAGCCACTGAGGTAGTTTCTTCCATACAATTCGCACGGCACTTATATTTTTAATGGCTTGATGGTGGTTTACTAGTAAATTTTCCGTGCGCACCTAGCTCTTCCTCGATGCGTAATAGTCGGTTATACTTTGCAGTTCTATCAGAGCGCGATACAGAACCCGTTTTAATCTGGCCCGTATTTAAAGCCACAGCCAAATCAGCAATGGTAGTATCCTCTGTCTCTCCGGAACGGTGCGATACAATACTACGGTAGTCACTCCAGTGCGCTAGCTGCACTGCCTCCATAGTCTCGCTGAGGGTCCCCGCTTGATTCATCTTAATAAGAACGGAATTGGCTACTTTCATATCGATACCTTGCTGAATTCTTGCCATTTTGGTTACAAAAAGATCGTCACCTACGAGTTGTACCTGCTCACCTACAGCAGCAGTCAATTGTTGCCAGCCATCCCAATCATCTTCTGCCATACCATCCTCGATAGAGAGGATCGAATATTTTTGTAACCAGCCCTGCCAAAACGACACAAGCTCTGCAGAAGAGTACTTTTTGCCAGTGGTTTTTTCGAAATGATAATATTGCCCTTGAGGATCATAAAATTCAGAAGCAGCAGCATCTATGGCAATAAATAGGTCTTCTCCAGGCTTATAGCCTGCTTTTTCAATAGCTTTGAGTACCAACTCTATCGCTTTTTCGTTAGAGGTAACGTTGGGAGCAAAACCACCTTCGTCGCCAACATTAGTAGAGAGGTGGTTGGCCTGTAGCAGGCGTCCTAAATGATGGAATACCTCTACACCCATACGCAAGGACTCCGAAAAACTAGCTGCTTTTACAGGCATAATCATAAACTCCTGAAAATCGATAGCATTATCTGCATGTAGCCCCCCATTGAGTATGTTAATCATGGGGGTCGGTAAGACATGGGCATTGATCCCCCCTAGATAGCGATATAAAGGCATTTGAGCAGAGGCTGCTGCTGCTTTGGCTATTGCCAGAGATGCGCCCAATAATGCATTAGCTCCTAGCTTAGACTTATTAGAGGTGCCATCGAGGGCCAACATCAACCGATCTATGTGGCCTTGCTCAAAAACAGAAATTCCCCTAAGCTCATGGCTCAAGATATCTTTGACGTGATGAATGGCCTTTTGGACTCCCCTTCCTAAGTACCTTGGATTATCCGTGTCACGTAGCTCAAGGGCTTCGTGCCGGCCTTTAGATGCACCGGAAGGGACAGCTGCTATACCCACAGCCCCATCTTGGGTACATACCTCTACTTCGATAGTAGGATTACCTCTTGAATCTAAAATATGTCTTGCAGTAATATCTCGGATCTTACTCATAGTACCGTGGAAGTGGCCACCCATCACCTGGGCAGCAAACATACATGAATCGGAAAAAGTAGTATGAATTCTCCGTAATGGCTTTGGCCGTAGCCCATAAGCATAGCGTAGGGAAGTAGATGAACCGCTGGTATCTACTCCATGCTCGTTACACGGCCATGTATTTTAGGGCAACCAGCTATTTGCGAGTCTACCTTCACCATACCCTTGCTAGAAAACTGGTATTACTAGAAAGAATTTTCTGAATCTACATCAGCCGGGGCATTGGTTTCCTGTTGGGGAACCGATGGGACAGCTTCTTGGTGCGTAGTAGCCTGAGACGCTACTTCCTGCACTTCAGCTTGAGAAGTACGCTTATTGGCCCTTTCTTGCGTCAGTCGACTTCCCGGCTGAAAAAGTTCATTGTAGTCTACCAGCTCGATCATACACATCTCAGCATTGTCACCCAGGCGATTTCCAAGCCTAATAATACGCGTATAGCCTCCGGGTCTATCCATAATCTTAGGAGCAATCTCATTGAAGAGCTCCTTGACCGGTACTTTGTCTTGGAAATAAGAGAATACTACTCTTCTAGTATGGGTAGTGTCGGTTTTAGCCTTTGTCAAAATAGGTTCTATAAACTTTCTCAATGCTTTGGCCTTGGCTACGGTGGTATTAATTCGCTTATGCCGAATTAATGATTTGGCTAGGTTAGTCAACAATGCCTTTCTGTGGGCAACTGGCCTACTCAAGTGATTGAACCTTTTTCCGTGCTTCATTTCTTTTTATAGTCGAATCTTAATAAAAATTACTGTAAGAGCAGAGATCCATAGAAGACAATAGGTCTAAGCTTCATCTAGCTCATATTGAAGCAGGTCCATACCGAAGCTTAGATTTTTGCTAGCTATTAACTCTTCAAGTTCTGTGAGTGATTTTTTGCCAAAGTTCCTGAACTTAACCATTTCTGAGACTTCTAGCCGCACTAAGTCACCCAGGGTCTTGATACCTGCTACTTTGAGACAGTTAAATGCCCTGACAGATAAACCAAGGTCAGCAAGTGGCATCTTGATCAATTTGCGTACACGCAGCAATTCTTCGTCTACCACTTCTATCTCTTCATCGCTGTATGCCTCCAACACCATGTTATCACTCGAGAAAAGGGAAAAGTGCTGGATCATAAGATTGGCAGCATATTCAAGGGCTTGTTCAGGCTGAATAGAGCCATCTGTTTGTATGTCTATAACTAGCTTCTCGTAATCTGTTTTCTGCTCTACCCTAAAATTCTCCACTTTGTAGCTAACTTTCTTAATAGGAGTAAAGATTGCATCAACCGGAATCAGGCCAACAGGTGCATCATTAGGTCTATTCTCTTCTGCAGAGACATAGCCTTTACCTTTCTCCACCGTAATAGCTAACTCAATACTGGCAGTCGGGTCAAGACGACAGATGACGAAGTCAGGGTTTAGGATTTCCAGCGCCGGCGTGAACTTGGCGATGTCACCTGCTTTGAATACCTCTTGTTTCTTGATGGATATATATATCTTGTCGTCTACCGTATCTGCCACTTTTTTGAAACGCACCTGCTTCAGGTTGAGTACCAACGCCACTATATCTTCTACTATCCCCTCAATAGTGGAGAATTCATGCTGAACCCCCGGTATTTTGATAGAGGTAATGGCATAGCCTTCTAATGAAGAAAATAGTACCCTACGTAGCGTATTTCCAATAGTAACCCCGTATCCTTTTTCAAGAGGCTTAAAAACAAAAACACCATGAGCGCTGTCTATCTTATCCATCGACACCTTCTCTGGTATTTGAAAAGCTATTACTGACATTATTTTACTCTTTTAAAAATCTCAATAAATAAGAAAAATCTACTTAGAATAGATCTCAACGATACTTTGCTCATTGATTTTTTCAGGGATTTCTTCTCTAAGCGGTAAAGCCATAAATTTCCCCTGCATCTGCTTACCGTCCCACTCTAGCCATGCATGACCTTTGCGTGGTGCCGTAAGATTTTCTTTAATCATACCCAGAGACCTAGATTTCTCTTTTACTGCAATCAGATCACCTGGCTTCAAAGTATAGGAAGGGATGTTGACAACCGCATTGTTGACAACAATATGTCTATGTAGCACCAATTGTCTAGCAGCCCTCCTTGTCGGAGCCACCCCCAGTCGATAAACGGTATTATCTAAACGGGCTTCTAAGAGCTGTAGTAGAATTTCACCGGTTACACCCTTCTTTTTGACCGCTTTATGGAAGAGATTAGCAAACTGTCTCTCTAGCAAACCGTAGGTATACTTAGCCTTTTGCTTCTCCATAAGCTGCATGGCGTACTCTGACTTTTTTCTACGTGTTCTCCCATGCTGACCTGGAGGATAGCCTTTCTTCTTGAGAGCTTTGCCTTGGCCAAATATGGGATCGTTAAATCGTCTTTCTACTTTCGCTCTAGGGCCTCTATATACTGCCATACTTTATATTCTATTTATGGGGACTAAGTTTAAGGTTATGGGCGTCTACGTTTGGGGGGCCTACAGCCATTGTGCGGCAAAGGTGTCACATCTTTGATAGTCGCCACCTCAATACCTACTTCCTGAATGGTCCGCACAGCAGACTCTCGACCAACACCTGCTCCTTTGAGATATACATGGACTTGGCGTAACCCTAGCTCATGAGCCAACTTAGCACAATCTTCTGCAGCTTTTTGTGCAGCATAAGGGGTATTCTTTTTAGAACCCTTAAAACCCATCTTACCAGCAGAGGACCATGAGATTACCTGACCAACATCGTTAGTCATAGATATGATGATGTTGTTGAAGCTAGCTTTAATGTGTGCTTGCCCCACCTTATCTACCTTAACAACACGCTTTTTAGCTTTGTCTTTTCTTGTCTTAGTCATAGTACTTAATGTATGCTTGCTGCACACCGATTGCAATCTCCCCCTTCACAGGAGTTATGCTACACAATCACAGGATGCCATCGAATGCACTCAGCTAATATAGGCTACTTAGTTGCTCGCTTCTTACCTGCAACGGTCTTGCGCTTACCTTTGCGTGTCCTTGCATTATTTTTTGTCTTCTGACCTCTTACAGGCAATCCCATCCTATGTCTCTTTCCGCGATGCGATCCAATATCCATCAAACGCTTAATATTCAAGCGTATTTCAGAACGCAACGTTCCTTCTACTTTATACTGATCACTGATCACGGACCGAATCTTGTTGGATTCTTCATCGGTCCAATCTGCAGGATGCTTGTCTTTACTCACCTCTGCTGCCTCGTGGATCTGCCTTGACAAACTTCGCCCGATACCAAAAATGTAAGTTAGGGCAATCTCTCCCCGTTTGTTATCCGGAATGTCTACCCCTGATACTCTAGCCATGCTATCCTTGTCTTTGTTTAAATCTTGGATTCTTCTTGTTCACTACGTATAGCCTTCCCTTTCTACGCACGATCTGGCAATCAGCACTACGTTTTTTGACAGATGCTTTTACTTTCATAACAAGTGTTACACTATTTGTACCTGTAAACGATGCGTCCTTTGGTCAAGTCGTAGGGAGACATCTCTAAGGTTACCTTATCTCCAGGTAATATTTTGATATAAAATTTTCTCATCTTTCCAGAAATATGCCCCAGGACCAAGTGATCGTTTTCTAGACGAACCTTAAACATCGCGTTGGGAAGCGCTACCTCTACAATTCCATCCTGTTTGATCGCTGCTTGTTTGGCCATACTAAAATTGAAAAGTCTCTTCTACATATTTATAGGTTGTCAATATTTCTACCTTCTTCGCTAGTACTGCCACCGTATGTTCAAAGTGGGCCGAAGCTTTCCCATCTAGCGTTCTAAACTGCCCTCCTTTTTCTTGCACAACCTGCTTTTTCCCTAGATTAACCATAGGTTCTATGGCTAATACCATGCCCTTCTGGAGCTTTGCCCCATGCCCTGGTTTCCCGTAATTAGGAACCTGGGGATCTTCATGTAGTTTCTTGCCTACACCATGTCCCACTAGTTCTCTCACTACTGAATAGCCATGAGACTGCACATAATATTGAACAGCATGGCCAATATCTCCAGTTCTATTTCCTACTTTGGCTTCGGCAATACCACAGTATAAAGCCCTTTTGGTTACCTTAAGCAGGCGCATTACTTCCTCACTGACGGTACCCACAGGATAGGTAAATGCCGCATCACTATGGAACTCTTTGTAGTGAACACCGCAGTCTACCGAAAGGATATCTCCCTCTTGTAATACATAGCTGCTAGGAAGCCCATGCACTACATAGTCGTTGACAGAAGTACAGAGTGTAGCAGGGTACTTTTTATATCCCTTAAAAGAAGGAACCCCACCATGGTCTCTAATAAAAGTTTCTGTCAGCTCATCTAGCTCCTGGGTCGTTACTCCTGGCTTAATCGCCTTGGCAACTTGCCCATGTGCTTTACTCAAAATTTCAGCGCCCTCTTTGATCAGGGCTATCTCTTCCTCACTCTTGACAAAGATCATGCATCTAGCCTATCACAGACTTTTGAGAACGTCTACTTACGCTACCTGACTTCATCAAGCCCTCATAGCGACGCATAAGCAGGAGGCTCTCTATTTGCTGCAGTGTGTCTAGCACCACCCCTACCATAATGAGTAATGAAGTACCTCCATAGAATCTACTAAAAGTAGTACTCATGCCAGCCATATGCGCAAAGGCTGGCAAGATAGCTATTATTGCTAAAAACATCGAGCCTGGCAGCGTTATTTTGCTTAAAACATCATCTATAGCTTCTGAAGTCGGTTTTCCGGGCTTAATTCCGGGTATAAATCCATTGTTACGTTTCAGATCATCTGCAATCTGAGTAGGGTTGACCGTAATGGCGGTATAGAAAAAAGTAAAAGCTATGATCAGAATGCCGAAGGTCACGTTATACTGCCACGTCGTATAGTCAGAAAATACGCTCCCCACAGAGGCTGCTATGGTGCTTTTGTCTGACCATACGTTGGCAATCAGGGCAGGAAGGAACATGAGTGCCTGTGAAAAAATGATAGGCATCACGCCAGACGTATTCAACTTGAGCGGTATGTACTGCCGCTGTCCACCATAGATATTGTTATTAATCATTTCTTTAGCATACTGAATAGGAATCTTTCTAGTAGCTTGTGTAAAAATTACTACCCCTACTACAATGCCAAAAAGGAGGAGGAGTTCAACGATGAGTATTAGAGCACCACGAGTGCCTCTAGAAATTACTTCTGAGAACAGTGCTCCTGGTAGAGACGAAACAATACCAATCATGATGAGCATCGAAACACCATTACCGATACCTTTATCGGTAATGCGGTCTCCCAACCATACGCAAAACATCGTTCCTGCAGTAAGGATCAGTATAGAGGATCCTGTAAAAAAGAGCCTACCGACTACGATGACTTCCTCAGGAACGGCTGTGGTAAGGTAAGCCGTTGACTGAATGGTAGCAATAAAAATGGTGAGTACCTTGGTAAGTTGGTTTAGAATCTTTCTCCCTGAATGCCCTTCCTTTTGTAATCTCTGAAAATAAGGCACCGCAATAGTCAAAAGTTGGACGGCGATAGAGGCAGATATGTAGGGCATTACGCCCAATCCCAACACAGAAGCATTGCTAAAAGCTCCCCCTAAGAAGGTGTCTAGTAGTCCGAAGATGCCTTTTGTCTCACCTGTCAGTCTAGCTGGATCGACACCGGGCAAGACAATATAAGATCCCAGACGGAATAACAGGAGAAAGCCTACCGTATTGCGTATGCGAATTCTTAACTCTTCAATAGCGAAGATATTCCTTATGACCTGAAAAAGCTTACGCATCGCTGTTGACAAGGGTAGCTTGTCCGCCTAATTTTTCTATTGCTGCACGTGCCGAAGCAGAAAAAGCATGCGCACGTACCTCTACCTTGGACTGCAAAGTTCCTTGCCCCAATACTTTATATTGATCATGCTTGCCAATAAGACCATGTTGTGCCAGGACGGTCGCATCTACAGAGACTAATTTTTCTTTTTCTATTAACTGATGGAGAGCTGTCAAGTTAATCGGCTTATAAGAAAGCCGGTTAGGGTTCTTAAACCCGTACCTAGGAATTCGCCTTTGCAAGGGCAATTGGCCTCCCTCAAAGCCTCTTTTTCGTTTGTACCCTGACCTTGACTGTGCCCCTTTGTGGCCTTTGGTGGAAGTGCCCCCCTTTCCGGAGCCCTGCCCTCTTCCTATGTATTTCTTGTGCTTGACAGCACCCAATGCGGGCTTGAGTGTATTCAACTGCATGACTATAGCTTTTCTATGACCACCAAATGATGGATCTTGTGGATCATCCCACTTATTCCCGGCGTAAAATTGTGTTCAATACTCCTATTTATCTTGCCATGACGACCAAACCCTAGCGCTCTCATGGTACTCCGCTGCTTACCGGGGCAATCAATCAAACTCTTGATTTGGGTGATTCTTATTCTATCCATACCTATCCGTTGAATACTTTGTCAAGAGAAACTCCCCTTTGAGAGGCAACAGTCACGGGATCACGCAATTGGAATAATGCCTGAAATGTTGCTTTAACTACATTGTGAGGATTGGAAGATCCCTTGGATTTAGACAACACATTCTGTACACCTGCACTCTCCAAGACGATACGCGCACCTCCACCTGCAATAATCCCCGTGCCCGGAGCAGCAGGTTTGAGTAGTACCGAACCGCCACCAAATCTCCCCACCGATATATGGGGTACAGTACCACGCAAGATAGGTACCTTCATGAGGTTCTTCTTGGCGTTTTCTACTCCCTTAGTAATAGCACTTGTCACCTCTTTAGCTTTACCAAGGCCATGCCCCACCACACCCTTGCCATCGCCTACTACGACTACAGCGGCAAAGCTAAAGTTACGTCCTCCTTTGACGACCTTAGTTACTCGATTCACAGAGACTACTTTTTCCTCTAAATTGAAATCGCTTGCTTTTAGTTTCTTCGAAATCATACGCACTAAAATTTAAGTCCCTTTTCTTTGGCACCTTCTGCCAAGGCTTTCACTTGGCCATGATAGAGGTACCCTGAACGGTCAAATACCACCGTTGCAATTCCTTTCTCAAGCGCTTTTTGGGCAATGTCTTCGCCGACTCTGCGCGCTTTAGCTACATCAATACCTGGGATCCCTAAGGCTCTTGAAGAAGTAGCAAGCAGCGTATGTCCTTGCTCATCATCAATCAGCTGTACATAGATACCTTGGTTGCTCTTATATATAGAAAGCCTAGGTGTCTTGGCGGTGCCTATAATAGTCTTCCGAATTCTTCTCCTAATCTTTAGCCTGCGTTCTGCTTTTTTGTTTTTTCCCTTCATGTGTTTAGATAATAATCGAACACCTATTTAGCAGCAGATTTGCCCGCCTTTCGTCTGATTTGTTCGCCCAAGAATCGAATACCTTTGCCTTTGTAGGGCTCTACTTTTCTGAGTGCTTTCAGCTTGGCCGCGATCTGACCCACAAGCTGCTTGTCTATACCCTCTATATGAACAAGGGGATTATTACCTTTCACCATCTCAGCACTGACAGTAATCTCGGCAGGAACCACAAAGAATATACCGTGAGAATACCCCAGACTTAGCTCTAGCACATTATTTTGTATGCTTGCCTTGTAACCAACACCTATCAATTCCAATGTTTTCTTATAGCCTTCACTCACCCCAACAACCATATTTTGAAGCAACGATCTGTAGAGGCCGTGCAGGGCTCTGTGTTCATTTTTATTCGTCTTTCTTGCCAGTACTAGGGTGTCTTGCCCTACCTCGATCGTGATGGAAGGGTCAATATACTGGACAAGTATTCCTTTTGGGCCCTTCACTTGTGCCACTCCTTCATCGGAGATCGTTACCTCAACATTGTCAGGCAGTTTAATGGGGCTTTTTCCTATTCTTGACATGCTATATAACTTAGTAGACGTAGCATAGTACTTCTCCCCCAACGTTCATCTTCCTGGCCTCTTTATCGCTCATAATACCCTTAGAGGTAGATAAAATGGCAATACCTAGCCCATTGATCACTTCAGGGAGATCACTACAGTTGGTATACTTCCTTAGTCCAGGCTTACTCACTCTTTTTAACGCTACAATAGCAGGCTGCTTAGTGCCGGGATTGTATTTAAGGGCAATTTTAATAATACCTTGTATACTGGCTTGATCGTCAAATTTGTAATGTCTTATATAACCTTTATCGTGTAGCACCTTGGTGATCTCCTTTTTTATATTCGAAGCAGGGATTTCCACAATGCCGTGCCGGGCCTTGATAGCATTTCTGATTCTGGTTAGGTAGTCAGCGATAGGATCTGTAGTCATATTTTTGTCTCTTTAGCGAAGGGGGGGAGCTAGCGTCACATTTTTGATACGTACTCCTACCAACTAGCTTTAGTGATACCCGGTATTTTCCCTTCTAACGCCCACTTCCTGAAGATAATTCTTGAAACTCCGAACTTTCGCATATACCCTTTAGGTCTCCCGGTAGCGCTACATCGATTGTGTAGGCGCACAGGAGAGGCATTTTTAGGCAATCTGTCTAGTGCTTCGTAATCTCCTTTTGCTTTTAGCGCAGCACGCTTAGCCGCATACCTAGCCACTAGCCGCTGGCGTTTAAGTTCCCGTACCTTAACCGATAGTTTAGCCACTCTTTATTGTATATTTATTTTCTTTTAAAGGGCATACCCAATGCTTTCAACAACTGGTACGCTTCGTTATCACGATGGGCATTGGTCACAAAAGTAATGTTCATACCAACCATTTTATTTACTTTGTCGATACTTATCTCAGGGAAAATGATCTGTTCTTTAATTCCCAAAGTATAATTTCCTCTTCCGTCAAAGCTTTTGGGGCTGACTCCTTGGAAATCCCTCACTCGGGGCAATGCCAATGTAATGAGCCGATCTAGAAATTCGTACATCCTCTTGCCACGCAAAGTAACGGTAGCGCCAATAGGCATGCCTTCTCTCAACTTGAAATTGGAAATCGCCTTTTTGGCCTTAGTAGGCACAGCTCGCTGACCCGCAATTACGCTCAGTTCTTCAATAGAAGTTTCAATAAGCTTCTTGTCACTGACAGCAGCTCCCACGCCTTGGTTGATACATATTCGTTCCAGCCTGGGCACCTGCATGACGGACTTACACTTCATCTGCTCCTTGAGTGTAAAGACGAGCTCTTTAGTATATTGCTCTTGTAGTCTTGGACTAGCCATTTTTTATAGTCTCCCCCGTCTTTTTAGAATATCGTTCCAACTTTCCTGCTTCGTTACGTTTTCTTCCTATTCGGGTAGCGCCTCCGGTAGCAGGATCGATCAACATAAGATTGCTGATATGAATAGGGGCTTCTCTTTTCTCTATACTCCCCTGAGGATTCTTGGCAGTAGGCTTACAGTGCCTAGAAACCATATTCATTCCTTCTACAGTAGCTCTATAGGTTTTGGTAAATATTTTCAGGACCGTGCCTTGCTTATTTCTGTAATTGCCCGAAAGTACGCTTACCGTATCTCCTTTTCTGATGTGTAATTTAGATGTACTATGGTGCTTTTTATGCATGACTACAATACTTCAGGTGCTAATGATATGATCTTCATAAACTCTCCATCGCGCAGCTCTCTACCCACAGGCCCAAAGACACGAGTGCCCCTAGGTTCACTCTTATCACCGAGCAACACCGCCGCATTGTCTTCAAAGCGGATGTAAGAGCCATCTTTCCTTCTGACTTCTTTCTTGGTTCTTACAACAACGGCTTTAGAAACAGTACCCTTTTTAATGTTACCGGAAGGATTAGCCGTCTTGACCGTCACAACAATTTTATCGCCTATGCTAGCATACCGCTTGCGCGTACCTCCTAACACACGAATGCACAGCACTTCTTTGGCTCCGCTGTTGTCTGCAACCTTTAGTCTGGACTCTTGCTGTATCATAACTAATTGGCTATCTCGAGAATTTGTACCAATCTCCAGCGCTTTCTCTTACTCAATGGACGCACCTCCATGATCTTGACCAGATCGCCCATGCCACACTCGTTATTTTCATCATGCGCCATAAATCGGGTAGACTTATTGACAAATTTGCCGTAAAAAGGATGTTTTACCATACGCTCCGTCAAGACAACGATTGTTTTATCGCCCTTATTGCTAACTACGCTACCTACTCTTTCTTTTCTACGATTTCTCAGCATTACGATTGTACAGTATTTAAAGTTTTTGTAGCATTTTCTGCTGTCTTTAGCCTAGCAATCAGCCTACGCGTGTGCCTGATACGCATCGGATTCTGAATAGGCGATATGGCATGGGAAAAGCGCAAGTCTCTTAGGCTGCTCTTCTCTGTAACAAGCCTGGCATTACGCTCTTCTAGTTCTAAAGATTTAATCTCTTCGTATCGCATAGGTCTAATCTATAACGTAATCTCTGCGCACCACAAACTTAGTTTGGATGGGCAACTTTTGTGCGGCCAGGCGCAAGGCTTTTTGTGCCAACACCAAGTCTACGCCACCTATTTCAAACAGGACTCTGCCTGGCTTCACCACACCTGCCCAATATTCGGGTGCTCCCTTTCCTTTCCCCATACGCACTTCAGCAGGCTTTTTGGTGATGGGTTTGTCAGGAAAAATTCTAATCCAAACCTGCCCTTGTCTTTTTATTGCCCTAGTCATGGCAATACGCGCTGCTTCAATCTGCCTAGCGGTAATCCAAACAGGCTCCAAAGCTTTCAAGCCAAAATCCCCAAAGGACAGCGAGTTTCCTCTGTGGGCGAGTCCCTTGACGCGCCCCTTCTGCATTTTTCTATACTTTGTCCTCTTGGGCTGTAACATAGCTTCTTAACTAAAAGCCATACCAAATAAACGATGGCCTATTTCTATCAAACAACGAACCAAAAACCTATTCAATAATACGCTAATGCCTCCAAAGATGCCTACAGCCAAGCGCAGCACCATTTATCAATACTAGACCACAACAAAAGTAGTGATAAGATCCTTGAGAGCCTACTAATAAGCCAATTTTGTGTGCCACACTTATTCACATCATCTAATCAGGATGCCTTTTTAGGCTTTCTAGCAAAATATTTCTCCGCCCTATTGGCTCTATTATTCTCTTTAGCTGCAAGTGCTGCATTAGGGAGCAAATCTTGCTTCCCGTAGCGCTCACCTTTAAAGATCCAAACCTTTATCCCAATTATCCCATAGATCGTTTTTGCCCCTACAGATGCATAGTCGATTTCAGCACGCAGTGTATGCAAAGGCACTCTCCCTTCTTTGTACACTTCGCTTCTAGCAATCTCTGCCCCCCCTAACCTTCCCGACACTTTGATCTTGATACCCTGCGCTCCTACACGCATAGTGGCAGCTACTGCTTGTTTCACGGCCCTTCTATAAGAGACGCGTGCTTTGAGCTGTTGCGCTGTAGACTCTGCCACAAGCTTGGCATCTAGCTCTGGTCTTTTGATTTCAAAGATGTTAATCTGAACGTCCTTGCTTGTCAGCTTCTTGAGCTCCTCCCTAATTTTATCTACCTCTGCGCCTCCCTTACCTATAATCATACCGGGCCTTGCAGTATGTATAGTCAGTGTAATCCGCTTGATCGTACGCTCGATAACAATTCTTGATATACCTCCTTTTGCCATCCTTGCTTCCAGGTAGACTCTTATCTGCTTGTCCTCTATCAACTTGTCAGAAAAGTCTCTTTTGGAGGCGAACCAATTGGAGTCCCACCCTCTGATATACCCAAGTCTAAGGCCAATAGGATTAACTTTTTGCCCCATCAGTATTTGTGTTCTATTTGGTTATTCTTCTCGGCTGATACGCTTCAGCTTCCCTGATCAGAGGGAACTACTTCGCTGTTACCATCTACTACTATTGTGATATGGCTAGCCCTTTTCCTAATTCTGTGCGCCCTGCCCTGCGGTGCTGGCCTGAGGCGTTTTAGCATGCCTGCGCTATCGACCCATACCGATTTAATACATAAACCTACCGTCTCTAATGCAACACCTTCGTTCTTGTACTCCCAGTTGGAGATTGCCGAAAGAACCAGTTTCTCTAGATGCACAGCGCACTTTTTGGGTGTATGTTTGAGTATCGCCAGCGCTTGTGTAGCACTAGCTCCCCGGATGAGATCAGCCAAGAGACGCACTTTTCGAGGCGATATGGGCAAATTCTTAAGTTTTGCTACGGCCTGCATGGTCATTTTTTACCTTTGTTTTTCTTAGCAATATGACCTCTAAAGTTTCTAGTTGGGGCAAATTCGCCTAGCTTGTGCCCTACCATATTTTCGGTCACATACACAGGGATAAATTTATTGCCACTGTGTACACCAAAAGTGAGCCCTACAAAATCTGGGGAAATCGTAGAACTTCTCGACCAGGTTTTGATCGTCGTCTTCGCTCCGGCTTCGTTGGCCGCGTCGACTTTTTTCTGCAAGTGGTGCGCAATATAAGCCCCTTTTTTGATAGATCTAGCCATTATTTCTTCCTTCTACTAATGATTAATTTTTGAGAGTGCTTCTTGCTATTCCTGGTACGCTGTCCTTTGGCATACAAACCTGTCCTTGATCTAGGATGGCCTCCAGAAGCTTTGCCTTCACCTCCCCCCATCGGATGATCTACCGGATTCATAGCCACACCCCTAACACGCGATCTTCGGCCAAGCCATCTTTTTCTACCTGCTTTGCCCAGAACAGCATTCATATGGCTACTATTAGAGACTGCCCCTACAGTAGCCATGCAGTCACCTAGCACTAGACGGCGCTCACCCGAAGGGAGCTTAAGGGTAACATATTTCTCTGCCTTAGCGATGAGCTGTGCAGAAGCACCAGCCCCTCTAGCCATTACCCCTCCCCGTCCTGGATGAAGCTCTATGTTGTGTACAACAGTACCGGTGGGCATTGCCTTCATGGGCAACGCGTGGCCCAATTCAGGCGCAACATCGACTCCTGCTAGCACACGATCACCGGGCTTCAGGCCTTCGGGTGCCAAAATGTAGGCCTTCTCGCCATCTACGTAATAGAGCAGTGCAATATAGGCCGTACGCATAGGATCATACGCTATAGACTGCACAACACCAGGTATGTTATGCTTCCTTCTCTTAAAGTCAATAATACGAAAACGCTTCTTATGACCTCCCCCTCGGTGGCGCATGGTCATCTTACCTGTATTATTCCTACCGCCTGTACGCTTTAGCGGCATCAATAGTGACTTCTCGGGCTTCCTTTTTGTAAGTCCTATAAAGTCGGGAGCAACTCGAAAGCGCTGTCCCGGTGTAATTGGTCTTAGTTTTTTTACGCCCATTTACTTAGCTGCATTATTGAATAGACACACACTGCCCTTGAATACATCATCAATTACCAAGGGTCTACCGGCTAACTAACATTGCTGTAAAAGTCGATTACTTCTCCTGCCCGTAGCGTTACTAATGCTTTTTTATAAGCAGGTTGCCTGCCCTGGGTCATACCCGATCTGGTATATCGGACCCGCTTCTTGCTGGCGTAGCGCATGGTGTTGACACGACTGACAGTAACACCATAGGTCTCTTCGACTTCTTTTTTTATTTCGATCTTATTTGCTCTCTTATCAACGATAAGGCCGTATACCCCCCTTTCGTTGAACGACGAAACTTTTTCGGTAATCAAAGGTTTCCTCAGCATACTCATTATGCGCTTAGATTTTGGGTGATGCTCGCCAGGGCACTCTCACTAATCAGGAGACGGTTGGCATTGAGCAGGTCATAGGTATTGATCTGGTCCGCAGTGGCGACCTTAGTTTGTTGTAGATTCCTGCCCGCCAATACAATATTCTTGTCAGGGGAAGAAAGGATGATTAAAGTCTTTTGATCTGCAAAACCCAGGCTATGCAGCATCTGGAGGTAGTACTTAGTTTTGGGAGCATCGAAAGAAAAGTGCTCCAAAACGGTGATATGACTACCCCTTGCTTTATAGCTTAGGGCGGATTTTCTAGCCAATCTTTTTACTTTTTTATTAAGCTTAAACCCATAGTCCTTAGGCCTAGGCCCGAAGACACGTCCCCCGCCTTTAAATAGTGGGGACTTAATGCTGCCTGCGCGCGCTGTTCCTGTGCCTTTTTGTTTTTTTATTTTTCTGGTAGAACCGGCAATCTCTGCCCGTTCTTTAGCTTTATGGGTCCCTTGCCTTCTATTCGCCAGAATGTGCTTCACGTCTAGGTATATGGTGTGGTCGTTCGGTTCGATGCCAAAGACCGCTTCAGCCAATTGCACCTTTCTACCAGTATCCTCTCCAGTATATTGTATTACGGGTAGTTCCATAGACTATTTCTCTAAGATAATATGGGAGTTAGAAGATCCCGGAATAGACCCATTGATGACAATAAGATTGCGTTCGGGGAATATTTTTAATACTTCGAGATTGGCTACTTTGACCCGTTTGCCGCCTGTCCTTCCGGCCATTCTCATACCCTTGAAAACCCGCGCGGGGTAAGAAGCCCCTCCAATAGAACCAGGCGCCCTTTCTCTGTTGTGCTGCCCGTGTGTACGATCGCCTACTCCACGGAAGCCATGCCTCTTTACTACGCCTTGGAAGCCTTTTCCTTGGGAAGTACCAATAGCATCTACATACTCCCCCACTGTAAAAACATCTTCCAAGCGAATGATTTGACCGAGCTTGACTTCTAGCGCTTCAGCGAAATTCTTAAACTCTACCAGTTTTCTTTTAGGTGCACAACTGGCTTTTGCAAAATGGCCTTTTAGGGGGTTAGAAGTATGCTTTTCTTTCTTATCGGCATAGCCCAATTGCACCGCTTGGTAGCCATCTGTTGCCAAGGTCTTTATTTGTGTCACAACACAAGGCCCCCCTTCTATAACCGTACAGGGAACACTGCGCCCTTGGCTATTGTGTAGCGTAGTCATGCCAATTTTTTTCCCAATAATACCAAGCATCGCTCTGAATTTTTATCGCGAATATTTTTTATCCAGCTGAGGAATGCAAAATTAAGAAAATGTTGCTGATATACAAAGTCCTACCGAAAACCGAAGGATTATTCTTAATAAGCGCTGTTTAGCTATACACTGGCTCTATGGAGACATTGCTAGAATGAGTGCCTGCTTACTATAGAACAACCAACCTAGTAGCAGCGCCTACCTAAAAGGTGGCCTATGGGCCAGCAGTATGGCTGCGGTTGGCTCAACAAGCGTAGATACTAGGCAGCAATTTACTTTATGGCGAAACGTAGAGGTAAGGATTTAGCTTCTCCAGAGTAGATGAGTCGATCAGTACCAAGGCACTTAGCGCTTCGACCGCTATAAACGGACCGTGCTGGGCACGATAATGCACCATACTTCGCGCTTGCTGGTACGTGAGGTAAGGGTGAGCAGCCAGGGCCTGGACATCAGCAATATTGATGTCTAGCTTGCTCGGGCAGAAAGATGCACGAATGTAAGTGTGCGCTCTAAGGCGGTCGACCACTTCAGGGGACAAGCCATACACTTCCTGGTATTGGACCTGGCTTACAAAGCCTCCCAGCCGATCTCTAAACTTTACAATCCTAGCTGACAACACCAGCCCTATTCCCTTGACAGTACTCAGCTGTGTTGCATCAGCAGTGTTGATATCAAATGGCTGTAGTGGGTGAGGCAGTTGAGGTGGTTGAACGTCGTAGCGGGCATCAATGGGAGATACTTGTGTGGATGCAGCAAGCTGTTCAGGGTTTTGCTTTGCGGCTCCCAGTTCTTCCAAGGCATGCGCTAGTAGTGCAACGTCTTGGCCTTAATCCGCTTCGGGCTGCATGCGGTAATACCACTTGACGCCTTGTGGTGCTAGTAAGCAGATACTCGTCAACAGCAGCAAGGCAAGCATGCCATTGGCTTCGGCTTTGGAAAAACCAAAATGAATGCGAAAAACAGTCCTGATCCATGGAAACATGCCAACGTAGAATTAAAGCGCTATAACAAGGTTCCAACATAGGCTACGAGGCAGATACCTACTACCCGAACCCCAAGTTGACAAGGAGCAAGAACCAATGATCCAACGCCAACGCAGGCCAAAGTTCCAATATCCAATGGCCTATAACTTCCAGCAACCAGCAACGCCGAAATGACTAGTCCCATAGAGGCTGTGGTAGCTGACATCGAGACCAGAAGCCCCGAAGCCCCCAAGAGCAATGGGCCATTGCCTATCAACCAACTCCGTGTCCGTGCAACGTGTGTAGGTCCAAGGACTATCACCAAACAAACGCTCACGATGACGCGCGTAGTGAAGTAAGATCCCCGTTGCTGCCTCTAAACCACTCGGCAAACCATAACCCTGACGGGAATATTTTTGCACTATTTTCTTTTGATCAGTATAGCTTCTGTTCCGGCTGCCCGACAACACACTACGCGTCAACAGCATCCAATACGGCTTACCCGGAGATGCACCACCAAATTGTTTTCGTACGTCATCAGCATAATAACTATATCCCTCCTTATTGCCCGGGAAATACCGCTTCACGAACTCCCCCAGCTTGGTCAAGCTATACGCCTCGCCATTCACCTTAGCGGGAATCAGCACCAACAAGTGATTGTCGCGTATGCGCTGAGGGGTCGTTTCACCATCTAAGGTAAACGGCGCTGTACTATTCAAGATCGCCTCAATGTTCTCCGGCAACGCGGGCTCCTCACCTACATCTACCCCGAAGTATTCTTTCCACGCTTGCGCCCCGAAGGGCGCAAAGGGGGCCTGATAAGATGCCTTGTCCTTGGCGGGATCGGAGACGGGCTTCTTGCCAACTACTCGATCAGATTTAGAAAGCGTAGATTGTGCGGTAGATACGGTGGGGTGGGTAAGGCCCGTAGCAGTAGAATCACCACCTAACGATCGATCGGAGGGCGTTTTAGTGGCTGTCAAAGGCGCAGAAGGGGTAGCCAAAGGTTTACCAGGTGCTGGGACCGGCAATGGCGCGGATGGAGGCGGCGCATCTGGTTTTTCTGGCATTGCCTGTGCTTGATCGCGCAATCTCATCTCTGAGTCGCCACTCTCTGCCGACTTATCTAGCTCCGCACGGCCTTCGCGAATAGCACGCAACGCACGCTCCTTATAGTCATGATCTCGGTCTGGATAGACCTTCTCTAGCATAGCGAGTGCCTCATGTGCCCGCTCTAGGCCCTTCTCTGGGTTACCTAATTTTGTCAACGCAATACCCATACTAGTCAAAGAATCTGCTGTGTACTGGTGAGGGGTACCGGCGCCATATATCTTCTTGCGCATAGCCAGTGCTTCTTCTAAGGCTGCTAGTCCTTCTTGCATCCTAGCTGTGTTCTTCTCTGATGCACCCAACTGAACCAACGTATCTCCAACATTGTTCAAGGAATGAGCCAAGCTAGGATGAGGATCATCCGGATTGGCAAACAAACGCCGCCGCATCTCTAGGGCCTGTTGTTTGTAGGGTAACGCTTCTCCTAGATCATCCAATTTCGCATAGCCAATTCCTACACTGACCAGAGAACGCGCTGTATCAGGATGATCACGACCGGGAAACAAACGCTGCCGCATGGCTAACGCATCTTTTTTGTACTGAATAGCTTTTTCGTGCTCGCCTATATGATTGGACAATTCTCCTAGGCTATTGAGGGTATGGGCTATCTCTGGATGATCTTGATTGGGCCACAGCCGCTTACGCATGGCCAGTACAATCTGCTGGCAATCTAGTGCCTCTCTACGTTGTCCTAGTTGGGACAAACTACTGGCTACATCACTCCAGGCACGCGTTAAGTCATAATCTTCCTTGTCTTTGCCCAGTAGATGTTCATGCATCGCCAGGGCCTTTTGCTTGTGCCCCAATGCTTCTGCATGCCGCCCCAATTCTACCAAAGTAACACCGAGAGCCCTCAAAACTTGTGCTGTATCTGGGGGTAATTCCTCGCCATAAAGGCTACGGCATATCGCTAACGCTTCTTCACAATAGGCAAGGCCTTTTTCCGCCTGGCCACGACCAGCATATAGCTCACCTATGCTAGCTAGAGACCGGGCAGTACTCGGATGGGGCTTGTCGCCATAGAGGGTCTGATAGATTGCGAGGGCTTCTTCCTGATAGGCAAAGCCCTCGTCTTTCTTACCTTCCGCCAGGTAGGCTTTGCCCACATTGCTTAACGAACTGGCTACATCTGGATGAGGAGCATCTCCATAGATCTCTCTACGCATCTCCAAAGCTTGTACCTGGTATTCTAATCCTTTGTCTCGCTCACCAAGTTGCTGATAAACTTCTCCGATGTTGTTCAGGGAACTAGCTATATCTGGATGGGGGGCATACTCATAGACATCCCTACGCAAGGTTAGGGCTTGCTCATAACATCTCAATCCGTTTTCTAACGCTCCTAGAGTATGGTAGGCCACGCCCTGGTTATTGAGTGTATCTGCCAGGTCAGAGGCTGTATCAGCATTCTCAATTTCCTCATGTAACTCTTGGTAGATACGTAGTGCTTCGCTATAATGTACAAGCGCCTGCTGTGGATTTCCGAGGCCGGTGTAAGCTAGTCCTATATTGCTATAAATATCCGCAAGATCTGCTGCTGTATCGTAGCTACTGTGCCGCTCGTAGAGCGCCTTTCTATTTTTTTCTGCTTTTTCATAAAACTCAAGTGCTTGGTGTGCCTTCCCGAGCCTTGTATACGCTAGCCCTACGTCATTGTAGGCATCGGCAAGATCGGGATGAGGTAGTCTACTATAACGCGCCTCCAACATAGAAATTTTCTGCTTGCTTTCTTCAAGCATGGTTTCTATTTCCGTGATTTGTTCGCTGTTTTGCGGGTGCGTAGCCCCTTGCTGCGTCGTCACATCTGAAGCTTCTTCTCCTGTACTAGCATCTCTTGTAGGTATTTTTTGCTCCGTTCCGCTTCCACCCAACAATCCGTATCTGCCTAAGTACACACACATAGTACGGGGTAGTTGTGGTGTGAGGACAAGATGAATGCGGGCTTTAGCAGCCCAGATATCCTGATGCTGCAACCACGTGAGTAGTTCACCGATATCTACGGCGCTCACAACGGGCAAGATCTTATGAATGCCGAGTACAGATGATAGTTCAGCTTGCCACCGGCCACGATCTTGTTTAAATCGGACACGTTCTCCAGAAGAAGTAGTAAATACGCTATCTGATATGACTTGGTGCGGCTGCTGAGCAGCGTTGCTACTTACGATACGTTGCGGAGACAACGCTTTTGTGTAGGGCACCACCCCTAAAGGACTTTGCACAGTCGATAGGCTACCCTGCAAAATGGCTGGCGGCCTATTGGGGAAGCAGTCCTCAGAATATGAGACGGTGCTTGGCACAAGCATGTTAGGGATAAGTAAGGATACCACGCTGTCGGAGCCTATTAGGTCTCTTGCCGTATCATACTTTTGCTGCAAAGACGCCTCTTCCTTCATGCCGACAGGCGTATCAGCATGCTGACATCCCTGCAACAGTAGGCCCCACAGCCATGGTATCATAGATAGGTAGTGTCGATGTAAAAAGCGAATCATAATTAATAGCTATTAGATGAAAGTTAGAACGTAACCAAATGCCGTATCTTTTAGAGAATATCACATCCATACCCACGTCCTGGTTCTTCCCGAGAACCTGCTGACGCTTCATGTTGTTGTTCTTGAGCAATCGACCGCTTAGGTTCTTCCTCTGGCCTGATGCAGATGAGAAGCACTAATTTAGCAATAGCGACGTCATTAGCAAGCTTATTAGTCCGCCCCCTCACTGTAGGATCACTCAATACCCCCTCTACTTTTTTCTTTTTAACGTGACCACTAAATCTGAGTATTCTGTTATTGCTGATCAACTCCTGCTTATCCTCGTGATCTTGGGCCTCAGAGCGGTCTCGATTACGTTTGAATTTTGCCGCAAGATCTCCCCCCTCTCCTAATACTGCGGGTATGGGGGCAGTCAACCCAATAGATGCGTCAAAGTTCTTCCGCCGGCTTCGGCTGTCTTTGTATACGTTTGTTCCTATAAGCTTGGAGTAGGGTTCGAACTTCTCCACCGTCTCTGTGATTTTGTAAATATCTTGATCATAAACAACCCTGTGGTCTTGATAACAATAGCCCGTATCTATCTCCCATATTTTGGGATCGAGGGCCGTTGCATCCGATTGGAAAGAAAGGGTAAGTGCACGTACCCACTTTTCTTGGTTTTCTACCTCATCGTTAAGCTGCTTGAGTAGTTCTTGGATCTTTCCTTCTTCTTCATTCCACCCAAATGTCGGACTGCCCCCCAGCAATCCTAACCTACCCAAGTACACGCACGCATCCCCTGTGGGGCTTGCAGCACTGGATATCATGTGCAGTCGAGACCGAACCACCGACCTCTCTTGATGCACAAGCCAAGATAAGTATGTTTTTATAGGAAACTGCGCTGTACTCTTGACTGGTAGCTTACCTTGAGACGTCTCTGCATACCAATTATCGCCCTCTTGGTCGAATGTAATTTGTTCGCCGGGAGCTTGCAACACCACAGCGCTGCGAGAAGGCCTGGGAACGGCTACTACTAAAGAAGAGGTAGGCATATCCACCTCAGGTCGAATACATGCTATTCTTACGTCTGCATCGGCAGAAGAAACGGACGACCTCTCTTCTTCGGTCATCGATAAGCTATCTGATGACTGACAACTGGGTAGTAAAGCGATTAGCGTTATTAAGCTTAGGGTAAAACGGAAACCATGTATCATAGTAAGGCATCATTTAATTTGCATCGGTATGCTAAGGCACACGACGAGCTAATTGAAAAATAAACACATCTCTTCGCCAGCCTAGTAAAAAATAAATTAAAAAGCAAGTCAAGGCATTGCTAATTTTTAATCGATAGTTTTTTATAGAGCAACTGCAGCGAGCATTTGATCCATGAAATTATAATATGGAATACTACCTTTTTAGCAATGCCGCAAGCCAATAATTTTGTTACAGGATGGGCGGTGACTTTTGAGTCCCTCTTGTGTGGCAGGCAGAAAGAAACACTCGCCCAGCAAAGAGGTACACCTACCTACGTCCACTGCACGTATTGCTCCCATTTCTCTAGCACCTGCTGAAAATCGGACGGCAAGGGTACCTCAAAATAAATAGATTGCTGCGTCGTAGGGTGCACAAATCCTAAGGAGCGCGCATGAAGCGCTTGGCGAGGCATTAGCTTAAAGCAATTTGCGACAAAGGCCTTATACTTAGAAAAGCGTTCCCCTCTGAGGAGCTGATCTCCTCCATACGTCGCATCGTTAAAGATCGGATGGCCCAGATATTTCATATGCGCACGGATCTGATGGGTACGGCCTGTTTCTAGGTTGCATCGTAAGAGGGATACATAGCGCAATCTCTTGATCGTTTGGTAGTGCGTGACAGCCCGCTTGCTCACGGATGCGTAGGGAGCCGTAGTCATCACACGCCGGTCCTTAGGGCTTCGTCCAACCGGAATATCAATGGTACTTGTAGCTTCAGCCGGTTCGCCCCACACCAGCGCATAATAGGTCCGCTCGATGGTATGGTCGTAAAATTGCTTGGCTAGGGAAGTCATGCTAGCCTCGGTCTTAGCAATAACGAGTAACCCCGAAGTGTCCTTATCAAGGCGGTGCACTAAGCCAGGTCTACCCTCATTGTTGGGCTGCGTAGGCAACTGCGCAAAGTGATACACCAAAGCATTGACCAACGTCCCCGTCCAGTTGTTGTGTGCCGGATGCACCACCATGCCTGCGGGCTTATTTACCACGAGCAGGGCATCGTCTTCATAGACAATGACTAACGGTATAGGTTCAGGAATGACTTCATCAAGGCGAGGAGGCGTGGGCAGTACCACCTTGATGATATCATAGGGCCTTACCTTATAGCTAGCCCTGGTGGGCTGTTGATTGACCAAGACAAATCGCTCCTCGATGGCTAGTTGAATCCTATTGCGCGTCGTATTGGGCAGACGATCCATCAGGAACTTATCGATCCTCAATAAGGTTTGTTTCGGATCTACCGCAATGGCATGGTGTTCAAAGAGGGGGTGTTGCTGCACGGTAGACGAATGTGTGCTATAGTTTTGTGCTTTACGCGGTGCTAAGATAGCACGTGTATCACACAACCTCAATCATATTGCTCTAGCTACCTTCCAGCTTCTTTCTTTGAGCTCTTGAGCCGTTTCAGGCAGCCCCAACCGCTGGGCTTGGGATACAAAGAATTGGAGGGTTTCTTTTGCAGTGCGAACCTGGCTGTCGGGCGACTTTGCACTAATCGTACGCATGTTATGCATACGGTCGGCTAACTTTACATACAAGGCCCGCACATCACCCGCCTCTAACAACATCATGATGTTCTCTTCTGCCGAAAGCTTAATCTTGTACGAGCTGTCTTTATTGCTCTCCAAATGCGTTACCGTATCCACGATATCTGCTGTAGCTTTGCCAAACACCGCCTCCACGTCTTCAAGTAAAATGGAGGTATCTTCGACCACATCATGCAACAACGCGCCTAATATCGTTGCCTCTTCTTGGTTGTAGTCCAGCACAATCTGGGCTACAGCAATCGGATGCAAATAGAAGGGCTCTCCGGTCTTACGCTTCATCGGACCGTGGTACCACTTGATCAACTCTATCACTGACTTGACAAGCTCTATATCTGCCTCCGTTCTTGCTTCTACGGCTTCTAAAAAGGTCTTTTCTTGCAATTGGGCACCAGGATACTGATCATGTTGGCGATGCGTAGGGCAGCTGGGTGATCCTGGGTCCTTGTGGGATCCAGGGCGTGATAGTGAGCCGCAATCTCACGAAGCTTGGCCTCCAGATGCTGTTCTCTGCGCCTGGCAAAGATGAGAGCGGTCACAGTAGAGAAAATACAAGTGTACACCAACAAGTACCCGGTACTAAAGTCTAGCTGCAAGCTGATAGGGCCAATGACCAACTGGTAGAAAACAAGCCCCAGCACAATCCCCAGGGCACTAAGTAGAATAAAGCTTAACCAGTCTACCAAGACAATCAGAAACATGATCGTGATGGCTATATTGATCAACCACTCTACACTACCCTGGGTAATGAGGAACATCACCGTGCTGGTGAAAGGGAGACAGTACAGCAACGTCAGGTGCCAGAAGGTAGGGAGATAAGGCAGAAAGGATTTAGGCCATTTGTCCTTGACGATGAGTAACGCGCATAGGGTGGCTCCTATAAAACGTAGTGTCAGCATGGTGGGCTGATGGCCTAGCGATGTGTAGGACCACAAAAAGTAGGGAAGCGTATAAATCATAGCAACAAAGACACCTAGGAGCACATAGGGGGCTCCATACTTCTGTGCCTGCGTTTGTGAGTAGGAAATAATACGCTGGGGGGCTGTGAGTAGGCTGCGCCAGGTCAGCCTTGCCAAGAGATTAGGCCTCATGGGTCGCCATAGAGTATAGGTATCTTGCCGGTGCTTGCGTACTACGAAACCTTTATGCCTGATCAGATGAAAACCCATAAAGATCGCGCTATTCGTAGCTATGAGAATGGGAAGAGAGAGATAATCATAAGTAGCGGGCAGGTAGAGTTTGAGAGCGATAAAAACTAACAGGGTGCCTGCGACTGCCACATAAAAATCTTGCTTATCTACCTTAAGGCCCATGATCCCTGCCAGAATCGGACACAAAAGGGTCGGCGCCTGAAAGGATAAAGCCATGAGAAACAGTTGCAAAGCGTCTTGGGCATAAAGTCCAATAGCGATCACAATGCTACTGACCAGAACTGTAGCCCATCGTACCCAACTTAGTTCATTAATCACGACCTTTCTCATGTCACAAATAGGCTTGATGACATCATGCACCACCGTAAGTCCTGCAGTGTGGAGCAAAGAGTCTAGGGAAGACATGTTCACGCTGACAAGCGCCGCGATCGCTATACCTTTCACCCCTGTAGGCAACAGATGGTGAATAATATGTGCCACGGCATTATTGGGGGCTATATGGGGGAACAACACCAAGGCAGCAAGACCGATAAAGAGCAAGACCCAACGAATCAGCGATGAAAAAACACCAACCACCAGAAATTGATCCCGCAACTGTCGGGGGTGCTGGGCCATGAGCATCCGTTGCATGACAATCGGACTAGCCACTACTACCGGAAGAAAACTCCAAATAATAAACAGGGGTAAGTAAGAAGAAAACTTCTCATGATTAACAACGAGTAGGTTGGTTTTGGGCACTGTAGCCCATATATGCTGCATCCCCCCTGCTGCCTCTACAACACTGTAGGCCATAAGTGGAATTCCCACGATAAAGACAAGAAATTGTAATACATCAGTAATCGTAACTGATTTGATACCTCCATGAGCTGTGTATAGCGAAAATAGAATGCCCCCTAGGATCATCCCCCAACTTGACTTGATTCCCAGTACAGACTCACAAATAACGCCTAAGACGACAAGCTCCATCCCCGTGAAGCAAACAATGATGAGGAAGCTAATGAGGCCCACCAAAATACCACTGTGCGTACCGTATAGCGATTTCATGACGTCCCCTAAAGTCATACAACCTTGAAACCGCATGAGGCGGGGTGCAACCACAAACGCCATAAGCATATAGCTGACAATAAGTCCTGAATTGGCAATTGCATAAATGATGCCGTCAGAGTACGCTAGCGCCACCCCCCAATCCAAAATAGCTGCTCCTCCTATATCCGTAGCCAAATAAGTAAGCGTCAGGGCAACAGTACCAAAGGATCGATTGGCCAGTGCATACTCCCGGATGTCTTTGATGCCCCTCCCTGCTCGAAGACCGATGACAAGCGTGATGAGTAAAAAAGCATAGACGATGCAGTAGTCTAGGCTTAGGTAGTGTATGTATGGCAAAACGGATAGTTGTAGTAACAGCAAGCAAGAAAAAACTTAAGCGCAAAAATGCAAGACGGCTCACCTGATCCTAAGTCTAGGGCCCTGGGCCAAGATGTGCGAAGGGTAGTCTTATTGGCAGATAGTGTATACTATGTCCTCATATGACCTGCCAACTATCAGACTTGTCCCTCTTACTAGAAGCAGTTATATTAGTCATTCTTGTAAAAATGCAACAACTATGCAAGATTTTATAGCCAATCTCCAATGGCGGGAAATGGTGCACGATGTAACTCCTGGTACAGCAGCACAACTCAATACCGAAAAAACAGCAGGCTACATAGGCTTCGATCCTACCGCCTCTTCACTACACATCGGTAACTTGGCTGCCATCATGCTGCTCAAGCACTTTCAGAGAGCAGGGCACAAACCAGTAGTGGTGATAGGGGGCGCCACCGGTATGATCGGGGACCCATCGGGCAAATCATCTGAGCGGAAGCTTTTGAAAGAAGAGGAGTTGCGTTACAACCAAACATGCATCGGCAAGCAATTGGAGCGCTTTCTAGATTTCTCCGACCAGGCCCATGGAGCGGTCTTACTCAATAACCTCGACTGGTTTAAGGAAATACGCTTTTTGTCGTTTCTGCGCAAAGTAGGCAAGCACATATCGGTCAACTATATGATGGCCAAAGATTCGGTGAAACAGCGCTTAGCAACTGGCCTTTCTTTCACTGAATTTGCTTATCAGCTCCTACAGGGCTATGATTTTTACTACCTATATACCCACCATAATGTGAAGTTGCAGATGGGTGGAGCAGACCAGTGGGGTAACCTCACAACAGGTACGGAACTGATCCGTAGAAAAATCGGTCAAGCAGCTTTTGCCCTCACTACGCCCCTGATTACAAAAGCAGATGGTGCCAAGTTTGGTAAAACCGAACAAGGCAATGTATGGCTCGACCCAAAAATGACTTCGCCACATACATTTTATCAGTTCTGGCTAAACTGCTCGGATGAAGAATCACGAAGGCTAATTAAGGTATTTACCATGTTGGACGAAACAGCCATCAAAGCACTTTGCCACGCCCATGACGCAGCACCACACAAACGCACCCTGCAAAAGGCCCTTGCAAAAGAGTTGACTATCATGGTACACACTGAGCAGGCTTATCGCCAAGCTGCCCAGGCAGCGGAGATCTTGTTTGGAGACACGACCCAGCAAGACATTCAAAAGCTGAGCGAGCAGGAGTTATTAATCGTTTTTGCCGACGTTCCGCAAATGGCAATTAGTAAAGAACAGTGGGATAATCTAGCGGATGTGGTAGATCTGGTATCCAGTGCTACACAAGGAATGATCCTCAAGTCCAAGGGAGCAGCGCGCCGCATGGTCCAAGGAGGAGGACTAAGCATCAACAAAGTTAAGATTACCGATCCCCACCAAAAGCCCAACTGTGACCTTCTGCGCGATAGGTACCTGCTGGTTCAGCAAGGCAAACGGCAGTATTATCTGATTACCGTCCGATGAGATCCGATGGACATAGGCAGCGATCTTTCCCCTAACAGATTTGGAGTACTTGCCTGGTTTACCATCTCTGCATAAAGCTCCAGATAGGTTGCTACGCTCTGACAATTACTTTCTCTCGAAAGCTTGCGCGACTGCCGTCCACATGGAGAAAGTTTGCATAGGCTAAACCTATGGTAAAATGTGACTTAAGACTCATTTAGAGGCAGTAAGGGCACGTTTTAGCAAGTTTTGCCACAACCCCACTCCTTCAGAGTAAGGAGCAAAAATAGCGGAAGTGCCTGAAGGATCTCCAAGGAAAGCCTACTTTTTTTGTTTATGTCACTTGACTTTGTCTTTCTTTTTGTTTACGTAGAAGTATTGAAGTAAAAAGTCAAAAACGAAAGCATGTAGGGCGTAAGCACACGAGAAAGAAAAGGTAGGTTACTTCAAGAAGAGAATCTTTCTTTTTGACTTAAAAAAAGTGATCTTATGATTAGCGCACACCATCATCACAGAATCGCAGCAGTACTATTACTCAATTTACTGTGGCAGGGCTGCCAGCAAGCGCAGTTAAGTGCCACCAAGGAAGGAATGCCTTCCGAAACGCATATGGGGCCTGAGGTGCAGAAGCAGGAGGCATCTATAAATTTTCTGAGCAACTTCTCTCTGATTATTTCGCAATCTCTGCCTCAGGATCTCAGATCACAGCCACCCTCCGCAAGCAGAAAAGGTCTATTCCTATTACCACACGCTCCTCATCAAACGCATAGTAGGTTATTGCATCTGCCAAGCCAAAAGCTGTTCTACAATCTGCGAATTCTTACGTCACTTCCAGCAAGATACAGACCTCTCGCATGCTTATACGGGCTTGCTGCTAGGCCTTTACCATCCCTTCGGGTGAGCGAATGGTGTTCCAATGAAACAAGGATCGACAACAGACTGTATCGCGGCCTTGCCACCAATACTTCTGAGGTACATAGCTCGACAGCAGGCCCCACAGTTACCGGGTTGCCCCTTAAATGGGGACAGAGCCAGAGCGTTAATACTTCAAAAACGCCGATTTCTGTTACGACCTTCATACAATCTCACCATCACTTGTATTCTTGTTTGTACTTAGGGCAATTAGGAATATTAAGTAAAACACAACAAGAGCAAGAAGATCAAAGTCCCAAAGAGGACCGGCAACTATCTATTGGATCCGAACAGCAATATACAGCGACTCAAGTACCGGTAACACAGGCCCTTGCAACGAGCTCATTGTCGAAATCACCTCAAGAGCTGACGAAACAGCTGAAACGACTTATAACAGATGGTGTCTTTAGCGGCTCTGTCGACACGGAAGCCATAGCAGCCATATTAAGCCAGTTAGCAGCATTACGCCAAGCACAGGGTGAACAAACAAACAACCTATCTAACTATACTGATGCTGCCATACTCCATCAACATGCGTTACAGTTGTGGCAGAGAAAGAAGGACGTTCATAAAGAGAATATCGAGGAGACCTACAAAGCATTGGCGAAAATTAGAAGCGAACTGACGAGAAGTGTCAGAACAGTGCAAAGGCAGGATGACATGAGTCGTAAGTTCGCCTCAGAGGCCCTCAAGAAAGAGAGCAAGCGTGACAAGAAAGATTTAAGAGAAGACGTTAAGCAACGCCTAAAAGTAATCAAGGCGGCCGAGATCAAGAATGACGATGCTGAATATACCCAGAGAACCAGAGACCTATTCGCAGGTATCACAACAAGAATGAGAGGATTTCTAGGAAGGCTCTATGAAGAATGTGAACGAGAACTTGGCCCAACGCCCTGCCAATATGCAGTCATCGGACTGGGATCCATGGCCTTGCAGCAGATAACACCCTACTCAGACTTGGAGTTTGCCATTTTAATGGAAGATAGTGACGATCAAGAGACCCTTGAAAAGAATCGAAAATACCTCAGGCAATTAACCCACCTCGTGCACCTTAGGATCATCAACTTGGGCGAGACGGTACTTCCCGAAAGCGAATATGGGATTAACATAGATAATCTCTCTAAACGTGGCGTCAATTTTGATTTGGGAGGTAAAACGCCATTAGGAAGAGAAGGTAAAGCGTACGACCTCGTACAAACGGTTAAAGGAATGATGGGGCACTTGCAAGATAATGGAGAGACGATACCAGCAGAATATCCACGCCTAACTGACATTCTAGAGTGTACCTGTTTCGTGCATGGCAACGAACAGCTCCACCAAAACTATATGCGGAAGGCCGAATACTTCTTACACAGTGAAGCAGAATCTGGCATACCGGTGTGTCAAGAACGAGTCAAGCAGCGAATGCAAGCACTTGATCTAAAAAAATTTGAACCACGACTTAAGGACAAAAGCTATGTTTACGATGTCAAACAAGAGATCTACCGATTACCCGATCGGCTGCTCCATGGATTGGCAACCTACCATGGCTCGTTACCCAAGAGTGCTTGGGATGCCGTAGATCAGCTACATCAGAAAGAAGTCATCAGTAAAGAAGCGGTACCACATCTACAATATGCCGCAAGCTTCGCTACACTGTTACGTTTAAGAACCTATACATATCATGATGAACAAAAAGAAGATGTGCAACTGGGGACAATCCATAAAACCTACCCAGAAGGAACCAGAGAAGCAGAGGGAACCAGAGAAGCAGAGGGAACCAGAGAAGCAAAGGGAACCAGAGAAGCAAAGGGAACCAGAGAAGTAGTGCGCAAAATATTCCAGCTACCTGAGTCAGCTTTAAAAGAAGATAGAGGACTATTCAAATACTATTACACAGCTCTACCTTTACATGAAAAAATGAATCTATTTTTCTCTGACGTACTGCAATCCTCGGAACAAGAGCTGGCAACCAGGAAAGCACGAACAGGTTTTTTTCGATCCACATCTTTTTATGAGGATAATGACCTTATAAAAGCCGCAATCTACAATCGATTAATGCAGTATCGTCAGGCTATTCATTACTGGAAGTGCATTGTAGAGAATCACATAGCCCGCTACGGTAAGAAGTCCCATTCTAGTGTAGCCGAATCTCTCAATAACATAGGTAGTGCTTACCTGGCCTTGGGAGACGCGGAGGAAGGACTCAAATACCTAAAAGAAGCACTCGATATGAGATGTGGGCTCTCTCATGAGCAGCCACATCCCAACGTAGCCGAATCCCTAAATAACGTAGGCGAAGCCTACCAAGACCTAGGGGACGCGAAAACAGGACTCGATTATCTAAAAGAAGCGCTCGACATGCACGAGCAACTCTATCCCCACCAATCCCATCTTGACGTAGCTATGTCTCTCAACAACGTAGGTAGGGCTCACCAAGACCTAGGGGAGATTGAGAAAGGGCTGGAATATCAAGAGAAAGCACTCGATATGAGACGTAAGCTCTTTCCTAGCCAACCCCATCCTGATCTAGCCGAATCCCTCAACAGCGTAGGTACCGCCTATCAGACGCTCGGTAAGGTGAGAAAAGGGCTGGAATATCAAGAGAAAGCACTCGAGATGAGGCGTAAGCTCTTTCGTGGCCAACCCCATCCTGATCTAGCCGAATCCTTCAACAGCGTAGGCAAAGCTTACCAGGCCTTGGGGGACGCGAAAACAGGACTCGATTATCTAGAGAGAGCGCTCGAAATGCATAAGCAGCTCTATGTGAGGTACTACAAGCTCTACATTTATCGACCTCATCCCTACGTAGCCGAATCCCTAAATAACGTAGGCGAAGCCTACCAAGACCTGGGAGATGCGAAGGCAGGACTCTCTTATCTAGAGGAAGCGCTCGAAATAAGACTTAAGCTCTTTCCTGATAAGCACCACCCCAGTGTGGCCCAGTCCCTCAATAGCGTAGGCAAGGCTTACCAGGCCTTGGGGGACGCGAAAACAGGACTCGATTATCTAGAGAAAGCACTCGAAATGAGACGTAAGCTCTTTCCTGATAAGCCACATCCTGATCTGGCCAAATCCCTCAATAGCGTAGGCAAGGCTTACCAAAACCTGGGGAATGCGGAAAGGGGACGCTTTTACCTAAGGCAAGCACTCGATATGAGACGCGGGCTCTTTCCTAGTCAGCCGCATCCTGATCTAGCCGACTCCCTCAATAGCATAGGTAGGGCTTACCAAGATCTGGGGGAAGCCAAAAAAGGGCTTAGATGCCAAAAGGAAGCGCTCGAAATGAGACGTAAGCTCTTTCCTGATAGGCACCACCCCAGCGTGACCCAGTCCCTCAATAGCATAGGCAATGCTTACCTGGCCTTGGGGGATGCGGAAACAGGACTCAAGTACCTAAAGCATGCACTCAATACGAGATGTAAGCTCTATCCTAATAAGTCCCACCCCGATGTAGCCGACTCCCTCAATAGTGTAGGCAGGGCCTACCAAAAACTCGGTGACGCGGAAAAAGGACTCTATTACCTAAAGCAAGCATTCGATATAAGATGTAAGCTCCTTCCTGGTCAGTCGCATCCTGATCTAGCTGACTCCCTCAATAGCATAGGCTGGGCCTACCAAGGCCAGAAAAGGAGAATAACAGGGCTCTATTACCTAGAAAAAGCACACAAAATGTACAGGAAACTCTATCCTGATGGATGCCACCCCAGCGTAGCTATGTCTTTTAATAACTTAGGTAGGGTCTGCCAAGACCTAGGAGACACAAAAAGAGCGAAGCAGCACTTTGCAGATGGACTAAGAATCAGCAAAAAGCTAGAGCCTGATGTAGCTGCTCCATATATTCAAGAGTTTATACGAAATTTATATCGACTAGGTTACAGGTCTACAACCAAAACTTGGGAACAACAAGATATCGATTATGCAATACAATGCTATGAAGAAATCTTTAAGGTACTTCCTAAAGGGAATAGTAAGCTCAAGCGTAGTATTTATCACAACTTAGGTTGCGCATATCACGTCGCCGCCCTAAGTACTAATAAGACCCAAGATAAGAGAGCCTATTTCGACAAAGCCACGGCATCCTTTGAAGCAGCAATAGCTGCGTGTGATTCTCCCCAAGTTGGTCTATACACAGAATACGCCAACTTTTTGATTGCTACAAAGAAGCTTCCACAAGCTTATGATCACTTGGTCCATGCCATCGCTAGCGGAGATAACGAAGATGAACTAAGTTATAGCTTGATAGAACAAGATACGGTTACTCCACTGCTGCGAGATTACATGACACAAGATATGGAGATGGAGGTACGCACTATTGACTACGCCTACTACCTACTCATTCACCATTACAAAGACTTTGTACAAGCAGGTATCACCCCAGAGAAAACTCGAGAAGAGTATCTATCTGCCTATGCGGAAGGCATTGAACAAAGAAAAGGCCAAGAGAGTATGGAAAAACAAGATGAAATCGCTAAGTTTCTCTTGGATAGCTTACAACAACATAAAGCCGCTTGATCATGAACTAAGCAGGAATAACTATGCGTTACATACACTCCTATTATCGACGCTACGCCATCATCATACTACTAGCCAGCTTGATGTGGCAGGGATGTCAACATGCGCAACTGAATGTTACGGGAGAAGGCAAAACCAAAACGCAGTTAGATGATACCAGTAGAGCTGTAGACACACCTCAAGCCCCTCAAACACACACTAGTCATAACTCTTCTCCCCCACCTACCGCTGCTTCACACCCTGCTGCAACTTATATCACACAACCATCCGACCAGTTAAGCGCAACATCTCCTGCAGAACCAGAAGAAGACCGCAAACCTGCTGCTAAACCAACACCACCGCACGCTTCGCAGCACACCACATTCTCTACCGAAACCCCACAACAACGCAGAGAACGTGCAGAATTTGAACGTACCCAACGACAAGTAAGAGTAGCAACACTACGAGAAGACATAGAAACAGCGTCTGCCCAGCTCTCCTCTTTGTCTTTAGCTGGCCAAGCCGATGATCCTGAAGTGGTAGCACTGCTCTTTGAAAATTTGGAAAAATTCCTGGAAGAAGAACGCGTATTTCCAGCAGAAAATGACGAGATGAGTACGCAGGCATACCTCACTCAATTGAAAGAGAATTATGATGTCCAATGGAGTGATCCTACTCATCGTAAAAAGTTGAACGAGCTGCTGGAACAGGCTTATGCGCAAAACTTGAAACGCCTCGTCATGGATCGCGCCTTAAACGAGGAGCCTGATCATGACGAAAAGATGGCAACGGTACTCACTAAGCTGGCAACACTGCATCAAGAGCAAGGTAAGCAATCAAACAACCTAGCTCACTATACCGATGCTGCTATCTTGCATCAACATGCGTTGCAGTTATGGCAGAGAGAGGAATTCACTCATGCAACGCAAATAGAACAGACCTACCAAGCCTTGGCACAAATTAGAAACGAACTGACGGAAAGTATCAGAACAGCGCAAGAGCAGGATAAAATAGATAACGATTTCACCTCAGAAACCCTCAAAAAAGAGATTAGGCGTGACCAGGACGAACTAGAAAGTTTAAGAGATGATGCTAAAGAACGCCTAAAAGTAATCGAGAAAGCCGAGACAAATAATGACGATGCCAAGTACATCCAAGAAACCAGAAGCCTATTCGCTGACATTGCTAAAGGGATAAGACAATTCCTCGCCAGGCTCTACCAAGAAAGTGAAAAAGAAGTGGGCCCAGCACCTTGTCAATATGCCGTTATGGGACTAGGATCGATGGCCTTGCAGCAGATAACCCCTTACTCAGATCTAGAATTCGCCATCCTCATGGAGGACAGTGAAGACGAAGCGACTCTTGAAAAAAATCGAACGTACCTCAGACAATTAACCCACTTCGTACACCTTCGGGTGATCAATTTAGGCGAGACTGTCTTGCCTATGAACAAGTATGATGTCAGCTTAGATGACTTTTCTAACCGCGGTGTCAATTTCGATTTGGGTGGAAAGACGCCGTTGGGAAGAAAAGACAAAGAGTATGACCTTATACAGCCTATTAAGGGCATGATGCGTTACTTGGAAGATAAACAGCATGCTGTTTCAAAGATTGATGATAAACTTCCTGGCATCCTCGAACGTACCTGTTTCGTGTATGGCAATGAGCAACTCCACCAAGACTACTTGCAGGTAAGTGAGCACTTGCTACAGCATAGTGAAATAGAACCCGGAATTCCAGTCTGCCAAGCACGAGCCAAGCAACAGATGCTGCAGCAGGCTGCGGACACGCACAGCACAGGACCCATTCGCAGCACCCATGTAAAAAAAGATCTAGAGAAATTTGTACCTCAGTTTGAATATGAAGGCCTCTTGTACGATGTCAAACAGGAGATCTACCGACTACCCGATCGACTGCTGTATGGGCTAGCTACTTACTATGGCTTATCACCAAAAAGCGTATGGGATGCTATACATCAGTTGAGACTCAAAGAAATCATCAATGAAGAGGCAACGCATCATCTACAATATGCAGCTGGCTTTGCCGTACTGTTACGTCTAAGAACATACCTGTACTACGGACAGCAAAAAGAAGACATGGGAATAGGCATAATCAAGGCAACCAGTCAGGAGGATCGAAAGAAAATGGTACGTCAGGTATTTTGGCTGCCCGGGACAGCTTTAAAAGAAGAGGGTAGTCTATTTAAATACTACTATACAGCTTTGCCTCTGCATAGAGAGGTGAGAGCGTTTTTTTCTGAGGAACTACTATTCCCGGAGCAGTACCTTCCAAACAAGCGAAAAAAGACGAATTTTTTTCGCTCTTCATCTTTTTATGAGGATGGCAATTCCTATAAAAAAGGCCTGATCTACCATCGATTAATGTTACCCCATGCAGCAATAGAATGTTGGGAGCGTGCAGAAAAGAATCACACAGCTCGTTACGGCAACGAGCCACATCCCGATGTAGCTCGTTGCCTCAACAACACGGGCATTGCTTACATGGCCCTCGGAGATGTACAGAAAGGGCTAAGATATAAAAAGCAAGCACTGGCAATGAGAAAGGCTCTCTACCCCGAACAGAACCACCCCGACGTGGCCATGTCCCTCAATAACGTGGGAATCGCCTATCAGACCGTGGGAGACGGCAAGAAAGGACTGAAGTATAAAGAGCAAGCACTAGCGATGTATCAGGCCCTCCACCCCGAACAAAACCATCCCGATATAGCCATGTCCCTCAATAACGTGGGCAGCGCCTATGGGACCCTGGGATATATACAGAAAGAATTAGAATATTACAAACAAGCACTGGCGATGAGAACGACTCTCTACCCCGGTCAGAATCATCCAGATATAGCCAATTCACTCAATAACGTGGGGTGTGTCTATGAGACCCTCGGAGATGTACAACAAGGACTTGAATATCAAGAGCAAGCACTGGTGATGCATCAGACGCTCTATCTCGAACAGAGTCACCCCGATATAGCCATGTCTCTCAATAGCGTGGGGTGTTCTCATCAGACCCTCGGAAACGGGAAGAAAGGACTGGAATATAAAGAGCAGGCACTAGCGATGTTGCAGGCCCTCTATCCCAAGCAGAGCCACCCCAACGTAGCCGGTTCCCTCAATAACGTGGGCAGCGCCTATGGGACCCTGGGATATATACAGAAAGAATTAGAATATTACAAACAAGCGCTAGTGATGTATCAGAAACTCCATCCCGACCAGAACCATCCCGATGTAGCCATGTCCCTCAATAACATGGGGTGTGTTTATTGGAAACTAGGCGATATAAAAAAAGGACTAGAATACTCTGAGAAAGCACTAGTGATGTTTCAGGAACTCTATCCCAACCAAAACCATCGACACGTAGCAGGCTCCTTTGGTAACATGAGCACAGCTTATCAGGCCCTGGACAATGCCCAGAAAGGCCTTGAATACTCTGAGAAAGCACTGGTGATGCTTCAGGAACTCTATCCCAACCAAAATCATCCCGATGTAGCCGGATCACTCAGTAATGTGGGTATATCCTATGATACCCACGGAAATGTCCAGAAAGGCCTTGAATACTTTGAGAAAGCACTGGTGATGTTTCAGGAACTCTATCCCAATCAAAACCATCCTGAAGTAGCCGACTCGCTCAATAACGTAGGCATGTCCTATGATGCCCTCAGAGATACCCAAAAAGGCCTCGAATATAAAGAGCAAGCGCTGGTAATGTATCAGGCCCTTTATCCCGGCCAAAACCATCCCGATATAGCCAATTCGCTTAATAACGTGGGCATGTCCTATAATACCCTAGGAGATGCCCCAAAAGGCCTTAAATACTTTGAGAAAGCACTCACAATGCGTCAAGCACTTTGTCCTGGGGAGAATCATCATGATATAGCTATGTTCCTCAATAACATAGGTAGCACCTATAAGACCCTTGGACACGTTAAGAAAGGACTAGAATATCAAGAGAAAGCACTGGCGATGAGAGAGGCCCTTGACCTTGAGCAGAATCGTCCCGACCGGAATCATCCTCATGCAGCCAGCTCCCTCTATAGCATAGGGACTGGCTACTGGGAACTAGGAGAGATGGACAAAGCTATTACTTATTGTGAGAGAGCCACCAAGGTAGCTTCTGAGGAACAAGGAGATCTTAAGCGTGATATCTATCACAGTCTAGGGTGTATGTATCATAGCGAAGCTTACCGCACCGATCAAAAACATAAACGACAAAGGTATCTCGAAAAAGCCGCAGAAGGCTTTGAAGTATCGATAGCTACGTGTGATGAACCTCATGCAGATATACTAACAGAATATGCCAACTTCCTGATCTCGGCAGGCGAGCTTCCGAAAGCCTACGACTATCTTAATCGTACCATCGCTAGCGGAGATGACGAAGATGAACTGGGTTATGGCTTAATAGAAAAATTCACTATTGCTCCGCTACTGCAGGAGCGCATAACGCAAGAGCAAAGCGAAGAGATAGAAGTACGGGCTCTCGACTATGCCTACTACCTACTCATACACCACTATGAGGATTTTGTGAAAGCAGGTGTCACCCTGGAAAAAACGCGAAAAGAGTACCTAGATGTCTATGCAGAAGGAGTAGAACAAAGAAATGGCCAAGAGGGTATGGAAAAACAAGATGAAATCGCTAAGTTTCTCTTGGATAGCTTACAACAATATAAAACTGCTTGATCATGAACTAAACAGGAAGAACTATGTACTACATATTTATCCGTCACCAACGCTATGCCGCCATCGTGCTACTAGCCAACTTGCTACTAGCCAACTTGCTGCGGCAAGGATATCAACAGGCGAAGCTGAGTATCATCGACGAATACGTAAATACGATAAAACGGCCTGCAAAGCAGACAACCCCAACAAGGCCTTGACCACACCATAAATGACTTTACGATGAGGAAAGTGCTCACTTGTAATGGTTTACTACGCATAATAGTAGGTCTTACCCTCAGTGGTAACCTGGGTAACTACCCGACCTGCGTACTAGCTGCCCCTACTTCGTTACACGAACTACACCACTCGCCCTCTCCCTATGAGTGCGCTGTGCTGAGTGCACACGCTTATCAAGAGGATGTGCAAGTAGGAGATAACGTAATCCTAGATCAGGATGATACGCAACACAATCTCCAAGATTGGGTTGTTAGCCACGTCTTTCCTACAACCCAAGAAGGAAAGAGAAAGCGCAAAAAAAGAAAACAGACTGCAGGCGGATACAAAGGCGTACTCTATATCAATAAGAGAAAACGGCAAATGGTCCTGGCGCATAGAGGAACAGTCTTCAACCCGGGTGCACTCAAAACTGACATTCGCGCTATTGCCCAAAATATCATATCAGGGCAAGAACGACTCTTGCCTCAAGTGCTAAATCAATCGTTGACTGTAGCTGCTCAGGAAGCCTATCCCTCCCTTACCGTCACCGGGCACTCACTAGGTGGATGGCTGGCGCAACTAACTGTCTTCCTTGCACAAGACACTGGAAAGCAACGCAATAAGATACATGTCAAAGCTATCACATTTGATACCCCAGGGGCTAGGCCCATGCTAGAGCAGATGAATCCTAAAAATGATGCTATCGATATAGGGCAACTCGATATTATTAACTATCTCTCTTCTCCTAACCCCATCAATGCTTGTAACCTCCACGTAGGTGCGCTTTATCGAATCGTGTTTAAGAATTTCTCTGCTATTCCTGCCAAGTACACGCTACAAAGTCATGGCATCCATAATTTCCTGAATGCTTTTGAGCCTACAACAGGTATAGAAAAAAAATGCGTCTTAGTCAGAAGCTGGCCTTTGATTAGCAAAGAAGAGCTCAAGAGGGCATCTAAGGGATTAACTAACATGCTCGATGGCAACCTATTTTCAGCAATGGGTAATTTCTTGGCAGTACTTAAGTCCGTGCATTCCCAGGAACTGATGGGCCACTACAGCAGTTTCTTCCGATTTGCTCAGCAAACTAATCATTATCATCCAGATGGGCTCATCCTGGGAGAGGACAGCAAGGAAAACTTTGAAATGAAGTACAAATATCACTATCATACGGTGCCCTTTGACCCGTCTTTTGTGCCTAGACACCATCTCCCACCTTCCGTACATCGCCTCATCCTAGATCTACAACAGGGGGGCCCCGGCGCACTAACTATCGTGGATCAAGACAAAGATTTGTATGACCTTGGTTGGAAAAATGAGCAAGGTGGCTTACGCAGTCTCTCAGGAGCCGACATACGCTCTCGCGTCGACCAATTATGTACTGTGGCATTGCACTATGCTAACTCAGCTGCAACACACGATTCAAATAGACTGCAATCGAAGAACATACAACGACTGCAGCTATCTATCCCGCCGTTAATCTCCTTTTTTATCGATAGACAAAAGATACACGCTCAGCTCGAGCGAGCCTATCAAGATAAAACAAAGCGAAGTATCCAGCTGCTCACGGGCTTTGGTGGAATAGGTAAAACGCAATTGGCACGCAAATTCTATCAAACAGTCCAGGAAAGAGGAGAATATGTACACGTTTTTTGGCTATCTGCAGAGTCTCGGGAACAGCTCATAAGCGCTTATCTTGAGATAGCAGAGGGATTGGGGGGCATCTACATCGACAAACAAGATATCGAGAAAACCATAAGTAAAGTTCGGGCGCGACTGGCAGACATGAACTGTTTCTACGTATTTGACAATGCTACCAACGCTAAGGCCATTCGATCCTTCTTGCCCTTACAACGAGGACATGTGCTTATCACTTCACGGAACAATGCAGCGACTGATTGGGAGCATGGTACAAAGCAACTGCAGCTAGGTCCTTTGGATGAAGAGGAGATCCTGGCTTTGGCTCAAAAGTTTGAATGTCCGCTATCAACGAAGGACAAAATAACGCTGAAATATCTCCTGGAGCACTTATCATACCCCTTAGTCATGACGCAATTCCTTAGCTTTTGTAAAACACGAGGGCACCAACCAGCAGAATTCGTACGAGCGTTACAAAGGCAACCTCTTTCGCGGCAAGAAGAAGAAATCATGAAACTGTTAGGCACAACACCCACGGGGAATATTAACTACGATAAGAGCCTGCTACAGGTACTACGCATCTGCCTGCAGCAAATCAGGGAAACTAAGTATGGAAACAACGCCATAGATCTACTGAGTCAGTTGGCCTATCTCGATCCGAAAGAGATACCAGTAGCTTGGATATGCAGACTCCTGCCAGAAGATAGCAACTTCCAGCAAGGGAAAACACGAGACTCGCTGGCTTTGTTAGCACAATATTGTTTAGTGCAATGGAATAGAGACGACGCTCAGGTGTATATCCATGAAGTGACCCAACAGATCATCAGACACCTCCACCCCCAGCAATCCCTAGATCAGTTGGTCAATAAGTTGTTAAAGTACGTAGGCGAAAAAGATAATTTGTCCTTGTGTATTCCCCTGCTACCCCACGGTCGCATACTGTTTCAAAGATTAGACTCCAAACAGCATCCACAAGAAGCTACAGCACTGGCAGAGTATCTAGCTCGTACTTGCCACCAGACAGCAATTTTTGAAGAAGCTGCTCAATGGTCTGAAGCATGCCTAAGCATGTCAAAAGTGCTTCATGCCGACCAACCCCACCCTCACTTGGCACACGCTTTCAGCTTACATGGCCTTAGTTTGGTGGAATTAGGACAATATGAAGAAGCACTCCGGCATAGGCAAAAAGCATTGGAAATACAGCAAACCTTGTGGAATGGCCAAGAATACCCTGACGTGGCACGTGCAATGAGCGATATGGCCAGTAGTCTGAGTCACCTAGGGCGACGAAAAAAGGCACTAGATTATCAACAGGCGGTGCTGGCCATGCGTAAGCGGCTATGGCCCAATCAAAACCACCCGGAAATAGCCTACACCCTCAATAGCGTCGGGGAGCTACTGAATCATATAGGCGAACATGATAAAGCCATCCAGTATAAGAAAGAAGCATTGGCCATGCGGCAGCAGTTGTTTCCAGGTTGCGATCGCCGTGATACGGCACGTTCCTTAGTCAGTGTAGGAATCGGCTACGAAGAACTAAATAACCTAGAAAAGGCACTAAAATACAAACAACAAGCACTCGAGATGCGACAACGGCTATTCCTCGGACAAGATCACCCGCACACCGCTCACTCGTTAAATAATGTTGGGGAGACCTTAGTTAAGTTGGGTGAATTAGAGGCAAACACAGCAAGGATGCAGGAAGGGCTTAGGGCCTGCCAGGCAGCACTGGCCATGCGTAAAAGGATGTATGGAGAAAATCGACCCCAACATTACATAGCATACTCTCTGAACAGTGTAGGAGTGGCTTTGAATGCATTGAATAAGCCCAGTGAAGGACTGAAATATGCCCAAGAAGCGCTCGATATGCTGGAAAAGGCTCATCGAGATCGGGATCATGACTATAAAGTACGTACGTTACGCACTATAAGCGATAGCTATGTTAAGTTGGGTAAAACAGAAAAAGGGAAGGAGTACCGTGAAAAAGCAGCAGCAATGCAAGAGCGACTTAAGGAATTACGTTCAACAGATTAGCAATACAGCCTATGTCATGTGTTATATACAATACCAACGTTCTATCGTCACGGCACTGCTAGCCAGCTTCCTATGGCAGAGCTGCCAACAAACACAACTCAACGTCACGGAAGAGAACGAAGCCAAAACGCGGTCAGTACGCCAGTTGGGTGTCACTAGCAGAACTGTAGACACACCTCAAGCCACTCAAACACACAGTACAACATCTGCTAGCCACAACACCTCTCTCCCACTCACAACTGCCTCACGACCTACTGCTGATATCGCACAACTGCCCGATGTTTCGGGATCGGTATCTCCAGCAGAACCAGCCGAATCAGACAAGGAAGACCGTAAACCTGCTGCTAGGCTAGCGCCATCTCATTCTTCGCAGCACACTACATTCTCTACCGAAACCCCACAACAACGCAGAGAACGTGCAGAATTTGAGCAAAGCCAACGGCAAGTAAGGGTAAACACGCTACGAGAAAACATAGAAGCAACTTCTGCACAACTCTTCTCCTCGTCTATAGCTGGCCAAGCCGATGATCCTGAAATGGCAGCACTGCTCTTTGAAAATTTGGAAAAACTCCTGGAAGAAGAACACATATTCGCAGCAGAAAATGAAGAGATGAGTACGCAGGCATACCTCACTCGATTGAAAGAGAATCATGATGTCCAATGGAGTGACCCTGCTCATCGTAAAAAGTTGAACGAGCTGCTAGAACAGGCTTATGCGCAAAACCTGAAACGCCTCGTCATGGACCGCGCCTTAAACGAAGAGCCTGATCATGACGAAAAGATGGCAGCTGTACTCACTCAGTTAGCAGCGCTACATCAAGAGCAAGGCAATCAATCGTACAACCTATCCCAGTACACCGACGCTGCTATCCTGCATCAGCATGCCTTACAACTATGGACAAAAGACAGATCCGCCCATGCAGCACAAATCGAACATGCTTACCGAGCCTTAGCACAAATCAGAAACGAGCTGACGGAAATCATCAGAACAACGCAAAAGCGGGATGAAGTAGGTGCTAAATTCATTGATGAGACCCTTAAAGAAGAGATTAAGTCTGACCAAGACGAACTGGAGCGTTTAAGAGATGACGCTAAAGAACGTCTAAAAGTAATTGAGAAAGCTGAGACAAATAATGACGATGAAACATACATTCAGAAAACTAGAGCCTTATTCGCTGATATCGCTAAAAGAATGAGTCAATTCCTTGCTAGACTATACGAAGAAAGTGAAAAAGAATTAGGACCATCACCCTGTGAATATACGGTTATGGGGCTGGGATCTATGGCTCTGCAGCAGATGACGCCTTACTCAGATCTTGAATTCGCCATCCTGATGGAAGACAGTGAAGACGAGGAAATCCTGGAAAGAAATAGGGAATATTTAAGACAATTAACCCACCTCGTCCACTACCGAATCATCAACTTGGGCGAAACCGTTTTGCCCATGAGTAAGTACAATATCAAGTTAGATCTATTTTCTAAACGCGGTGTCAATTTTGATTTGGGTGGGAAGACGCCACTAGGAAAGGATGGTAAGCCCTATGACCTGATTCAATCCGTCAAGAAGATGATGCGCTACTTACGCAACGAGCAAGGTAAATCCGAACACACAGACAAGCTACTGCCTTTTATCTTAGAGCGTACGTGCCATGTATACAGTAGCAAATATGGTAGAGCAATCTACGCAACATATGAAAGAGAAAGCAAGAAATTTCTAATGAAAAGTAAAACCGATCAAGGAGTGTTTGTTTGCCAAGCAAGAGCATCACAGAGACTACTGGAAGGGGTTGTAGAAATAGACTACAACAACCCAGGGGCGAATATAGCTAGGCCTCGCATACCAGGGGATATAGAAAAATTTGGACTTCAATTTAGATATGAGGACATAGGTCGCTTATATGATGTGAAGCAGGAGATCTACCGATTGCCCGATCGCCTGCTATATGGTTTGGCTACTTACTATGGTTTACTGCCTGATAGTGCTTGGGATGCCGTAGCGCAGTTGCATAACAACAAAATTATCAATGAAACGGCCAAGCACCATCTGCAATATGTCGCCAGTTTTGCTACACTGCTTCGTTTAAGAACGTATCTGTACCATGGGCAGCAAAAAGAGACGATGGGGATATTAAATGGGATGAGACAAGAAAACGCCAAAGAGGCAATTAGAGAATCATCTTTTCTATCCACATCAGCTGTACAGGAAGAAGGCAGTTTGTTTAAGTACTACTACACAGCTTTGCCTTTGCATGAAAAAATGCAAGAATTTTTTAAGGACAAAAAAATAGGTATACTTTCATATATCGAAGAAACAACTTTTTTCTACCCAGACGCTTTTCACAATGAAACCGCCGATATCAAAGGTGACATATGCCTGCGTTTGATGCAGTGTGAAGCAGCTATAAAATATTATGAGAAAGCTATTGAGAACCACACAAAAATTGACGACGAGCAAGCAAGTCTCAAACGAGCATATATTCTGACTAACATGGGGAGTACCTATGGGATACTAGGATACGTAGAAAAAGAGCTAGACTGTTTGCTGAAATCTCATAGAGAATATCAGAAGTTTTGTAAGAAGCAAGATCCCAGTCTAATAACGTCTTTGAATAATGTGGGTGCTGCTTACTTTACACTAGGAAAGCTGGAAGAAGGACTTCAAAAACATGAAGAAGCGTATCAGATGTGTGAAAATATCGACATAAAAGAGGTGCAAAATAGCTGCCTAGAGACATGTTTCGATAATCTCGGTAATGTTCATTATGCGCTAGGCAACTTAGAAAAAGGAATTGAGTACTACGAAAAAGCACTGCAACTGAAAAAGGAACGCTACGGAGAAGGAGCTCACCCTCGGCTAGCGGCATCTTTTAATAATATGGGCATCATCTATCAAGCATTTGGGGCCTTAGAAAAAGGAATTGAGTATCACGAAAAAGCACTGCAACTGAGAAGAGAATTCTATGGGAAAGAAGTTCATCCCCAACTAGCGGCATCTTTCAGTAACATAGGTGTAGTCTATCAAGCATTCGGGAACTTAGAAAAAGGACTTACATATAAGGAGCAAGCTTCCCAAGTGCAACAAGCACTTTATGGCAAAGCAAATCATCCCGATCTAGCAATGCTCCTCGGTAATATAGGGAATGCCTATTTGGCTCTAGGAGAACTAGACAAAGCCCGCCAAATGCATATGCGAGCACGTGATATGTATAAAAAAGTTTATAGGGGCCTCCCCCATCCTGATTTGGCAAATCTCCTCAATAGCCTGGGTAATACTTGTTGTGCAATAGGAGACCTGTGCGCAGACCACAAGTACTATAACGAAACACTCCAAATATATGAGCAAGCGCATGAGATGTATCAAGCGGTCTATAAAGGTCGATCTCATCCCGATCTAGCGATGTGCTACAATAGCATGGCTAGTACCCACGATGCGTTGAGAGACCCAGATAAAGCACTCGCAATGCATGAAAAGGCAATTGAAATATATGAGGAGTTCTACAAGAAGTGCGCCACCCCTGATTGGGCAGTGGCTCTTAATGCTATTGGATATTTTTACTATACGACAAAAGTAGACCTTAAAAAAGGACAAGAGTACTTTAAGAAGGCCCTGGAAATGAGACAGATGCTTTATAAAGGTATAGCACACCCCGATTTGGCAAGTTCCCTGGGCAACTTGGGAATGGTCCACGGCGCGCTAGGAGAATTAGACAAAGCACTCGATAAGTTTAAGCAAGCATTTGAAATGTATGAGAAAATCCACAAAGGTAGGGCTCACTCAGACCTGGCAAATGTCCTTAACAGCATGGGTAATGCCTACTGGAATCTGGGAGAACTACACAAGGAGCCCAAGTATTATAGCGAAGCACTTCAAAGATATAAGCAAGCGCTTACGATTTATGACGCATTTTACAAGGGTTGGCTTCACCCCGATCTAGCGATGTGCTTCAATAACATAGGTAGTACCCATAATTCGTTAGGAGACCCCGATAAAGCACTCGAGATGTATGAGAAAGCGTTGCAAGTATATGAGAAGGTTTATAAGGGAAATGCCCACTCATATTGGGCAAAGACGCTTAATAATATAGGAGATCTCTACTATATGGGTAAAAATAATCCCAAGAAAGCACATGAGTACTATGAGAAGACAGTAGAAATGAGACAGATACTTTACAAAGGTATAGCACACCCCGATTTGGCAAATTCCCTGGGCAACTTGGGAATGATCCATAGTAAGTTGGGAGAAATAGACGAAGGATTGCACAGATTAAGACAAGCACTCCAAATGTGCAAGAAGATTTGTGAAGATGGAGATCATTCTGATATGGCAGAGTTGCAGGCCCATATCCGTTCAATCGACAAAAAATTGATGGAACTTGACTGTGTAGAAGCGATAAGGGCTTACAAGAAGCAGAATATAACAGGAACAATACGTCACTATGAGGCAGCACTCAAGGTATTAGTAACTGTGCACAGTGATAAAAAGCCGAGTATCTACCACAATTTAGCGTGTGCATATCACATAGCAGCCTTAGGTACTGATAAAATAGAAGACAGGCAAACATATTTCGACAAAGCCACGGAATCCTTTGAAGCAGCAGTAGCTGCGTGTGGTGCTCCCCAAGTAGACCTATTGACCGAATACGCCAATTTTCTACTTAATACCGAACAGTACTCTAAAGCGTATAGCCATCTCACCCGCGCCATCGCTAGCGGAGATGACGATAGCAGGTTAATTTATGGCTTAATAGAGCACGCCACCGTAACACCACTATTGCGGAAGCATATTAAACAAGATAAAGAAGTGATAGTAAGAGCTATCGATTATGCCTACTATCTACTACTGTGTCACTATTCAACATTTGAAAAAATAGGTATCTACCCAACCCAGCCACGTGAAGTATACTTGAAGGCTTATAAACAAGGCATAGAAGAACGGTCAGCTCAGTCAGGTAAAGAAAAGCAGGATGCAATAGCTGAATTTCTCTACAATGGTATACTGATGCAGTGGTTTATAGAGTTTGGAATATTGGGCAACTTAGAATGGATCAAAAACTATAGTAAGTGTTAAGGGGATTGCAGGGCAGCTTACGTGCGCTGTGTTAGCCTTACCCCATTCAATCGACCGTTTTATGGAATCCTAACTTTTTGAGGCCAAGATTGGGAAGAAAATCACCCCAAACACTCACCCTCCCCACCCCTCTCGATCTAGGCTGCGGTATTGAATGGCTTCGGCCAGGTGTTCTTCTTTGATATCTTCGGCACCTGACAGATCGGCAATAGTACGCGACACTTTTAGAATACGGTCATAGGCTCGGGCGGACAAGCCAAGCCGCTCCGTAGCAACTTTGAGTAGGTTGTGGCCTGTCTTGGTAATGACGCATACCTTTTTGACCATGGCCGAGGGCATCAGAGCATTGGAATGAATGGCCTTGTGCGCTTGAAAACGAGATTGCTGCACATCCCTAGCGCGTATGACCCGGGCTCTGATAGCGGCACTGTTTTCTGTCGGTCTCTTTTCAGTCATCTTATCAAAAGAAACTGGGGTTACTTCCACATGTAGGTCGATTCGGTCCAGTAATGGACCACTCACTTTGTTCAGATAGCGTCGTACTGCAGCAACATCACAGACACATTCTTTACTAGGATGGTTGTAGTAGCCACAAGGACATGGATTCATGCTGGCGATGAGCATAAAGTTAGCGGGAAAGTCTACAGCAATCTTAGCACGAGAGATGCTTACCTTTCTTTCTTCTAGAGGCTGACGCATGACTTCTAGGACAGTCCTTCTAAACTCGGGCAGCTCATCTAAGAAGAGAATCCCGTTATGTGCAAGCGATATCTCACCTGGCTGAGGTATGCTACCTCCTCCCACCAACGCAACATCACTGATGGTGTGGTGGGGAGCCCGGAAAGGTCTAACAGCCATCAGGCCATCTTGACGACCCAACTTCCCTATGACTGAATAGATCTTGGTTGTCTCCAGGGCTTCTTCTAGTGTAAAAGGAGGGAGAATAGAAGGAATACGTTTGGCCAACATCGTCTTTCCAGCACCTGGGGGACCAATCATAATCACATTATGTCCTCCTGCAGCAGCAATCTCCAAGCTCCGCTTGATATGTTCTTGGCCCTGGACATCAGCAAAATCGAGGGGGTAGTCATTGACACCATCAGCAAACATAGCACGGGTATCTACTACAACAGGGACTATTTCTTTTTTACCTGTAAAAAAATCAATCGCTTCTTCGATGTGTTGTACAGGAATAATATCCAGATCATTGACGATGGCTGCCTCGGAAGCATTTTCTTGTGGGAGGACAAAGCCTTTACAGTTTTTTTTACGTGCTTCGATAGCAATAGGCAATACCCCTTTAATAGGGCGAAGATTTCCATTGAGTGCCAACTCACCCAACACGATGTACTGGTCTAAATGCTCGAAGTGACATTGTTGAGAGGCATGCAGGATGCACAACGCAATGGGTAGATCGTAGGCAGCCCCTTCTTTGCGCATGTCTGCTGGTGCCAGGTTAACAATGACGCGCTGGCGGGGCATCGCATAGTTCATATGCTTAAAAACAGACTCGATGCGGTGTTGGCTTTCTTTGACAGCACTATCAGGAAGCCCCACCATAAAGAAATGGGTTCCCTTCACGATGTTCACTTCAATGGAGATCAATGAGGCATTTACTCCATAAATAGCGCTGCCCAGTGTTTTTGTTACCATGCTTCTAACTTTTAGTTAATGCATGTAGATAGATAGCGTGCTTCTGGATCCCCCCAATAGGTAGGGGTACGGAGATGACAGGCAAGAAAATAACCCGTTTAGGCTAACCGTATTTGTAGTAGATGAAGTAATAAGCTTACTCATAGAAAAACATGGGGCAATGCTAGTTAATTTGCTGACAAGCTTGGTATTCGGGCACTATACGGATAAAAGTGCTGGACTTTGCATGTGCTATCCACTTTTCTAGTTCTTCTTCGCTTTTCTGGTTGAGTAACAACTGCCGAAGCTTCGCATAGTCTTGAGCAAGATTAACTTCGTGAGGGGCTATCTTTTCTTCTAAGAAGATGAGTCTAATCGCTTCTTGGCCATCGGCTGTGGTGAATGGCATGGGATGGGAGATAGCACCGGGGCTAAGCTCCTGTAGAACAAAGTACAGATCGGACGGCACATCATCTATCAATATTTTTACTTCTCTCTCTTCACTGACAAGGAGTCCTCCTCGCGAGACCGTTACGGAATCTTCAGAACATTGGGCAACCGCTTGCTCAAAAGTAATCTGGCCTGCTAGAATGTCAGTGCGTAACTGCGTCAGTTGCTTACTTGCTGCGTCCCAACTGCCCCATTTAAGGAAAATATGTCGACTACTATAGCGGTTCTCCTCGAGGGCAACTAGCTGAACTAAATAAACACCCAATTGTGTAACTACAGGATCAGATATATCTCCCGGCTGGAGTGCTAGTACTGCTGCCTCGTAGGCAGACGGCAATTCACCCAATCGCCAAAATCCTATATCTCCCCCTTGGAAAACAGAAGATGGGTCTTGAGAGTATGCTTGGGCTATAACCTCAAAATCCTCTCCCTCTTGCAGCCGTGCTTTTAGGGCTTTGAGCTGTGTTATCAGCGTATCTCTTTCGCGTTTACTTGCTTTAGGATATCGTACAATTTGTCTAACAACGACTTCAGCGGGATAGCAAGGGCGCTCTTGGGTAGGTATGGACGCAAAAAAATCTTGTACCTCTTGAGGCGTAACTGATATATCTTGTATGACCTTGACACGCATCTTGTCGATCATGAGCTGCTCTTCTATTTTTTTTCGAAGCTCACTTTTTATCCCTTCAATGGGCTTCCCCCAAGACCGTACTAGGAGTTCCTCCGACCCTGCTTGTGCTAGAAAGTACTGCATTCTCTCACTAAGAGCCTGTACTACTATTGCTTCTTCCACAACGATCTTCTCTTGCCTAGCCTTAGAGAGCAACACCTTACTAGTAATCAACTGGTCTAAGATCTTACACTTCAGGCCATCAGCTTGCTCACCATATTCGAGTAGGTATTGTTGGTAAAGAGCCTCTAGTTCTGATTGTAGGATGATCTGACTATCGACATAGGCAACGATCTTGTCTAATAATGTACCTGGCGTAGGAGTTGCCTGGGTAATATGCAACGACGCTACACATGAGATGACTAAGAGGCACTTTCGACTAATATTCATAGGTGACACAGTGATTAGGACACTACACTTACCCGGACATACAACATTAGAATACGCACGGGCTTGACCAGATCTGTATTGTGGAGAACCGAATGGCTGTAGAGGTCTTACTTTTTCTCACTTCCTGCTTTGTCAAGATCAACACCCAGTTTTCTCAAAACCCGATCAGATATATTGTGCTCTTCATCCATATATAGTAAGATAGGTACACGTCCTAAATTAGCATTCAACACACATGTATAACCACATTCTTTGGCAACTTGCGTAATTGCATCTTGTACTTTGCTGTAGATAGGATTGGTTAAGTCAACTTCCTTACTGTTGAGCTTTTCTGATAATTCTAAATGAAATTGTTCAATACTCCTCTCTAGTCGCTGTAACTCTAGTGCTTGCTGCTTTCTAACCGACTCATCTGCATTCTTACTGCCTTTCTTGAAGGCCTCTCTTTTCTTTTGGTAATCTTCTAACTTGGCATTCAAGTGCTTGTTAAGCTGCTTTTCTAGGCTATCGAGTTCGGACTGAGCTGCCTTTAGCTCTGGCAAAAGCCTGAGGACATACTCGAAACTGACATAGCCAATCTTTAATGCCGGCAATTGGGGGCCTTGTGATTTGTCTTTCGCATGCACACTAAATACGCCCAATAGTAGGGCAGCAATTAAGGGTATTATTCTTTTCATGGTCTTGATATTTTTGTTAATAAATTACTACACTTCCTACGTCAGCACGCCTTTGCATACAAATATAGACTACTTGGTTATCTCAATCCCATTCCTATCGAAAAATGCGTTTGTAATCCACCACGATTGGGATCAGTAGCCTCTTTGTCAAAACCGTACCCAAAGTCGAGGCCTACTGTAGTACCTATAATAAAGGGAAAATACACCCTGAAACCCGCCCCTACCGACCGCTTTAAGACAAAAGGATTGTAATCCTGATACTGCGACCAGGCATTGCCTCCCTCAGCAAAGGCCAAAATATAGGCATTGGCAGCGTAACTAGAGATAATAGGGTATCGCAATTCTAACACAAATTTGTCATAAATCACACCTCCTCGATAATTAGTAACACCGTCTTTAGGTGCAATATAGTCTTCTTCGTAGCCACGTAGTGAGATCTGCTCTTCGCCTCTAAGAGTTCGCTTAGGAAAACCGGAGCCGCCTAGAACAAATCTTTCAAATGGTCCTATCTCCTTTTGAGAGTAGCACTTGTGAAGTATTCCGAAATGTGCCCGGCAGTTCAATACCAAATCGCCTGAGAGCTGCAAGAAGTAAGAACCATCCAACATCCATTGACATTGCTCTTTCCAAGTATATCGATTCGACTTACTAAGGCTATTCTCTTTACTCAACAACCAGGACCAAGGAGGCGTAAAATTAGCGTGTAGCTCTAGCTTGCTTCCCTCTTTGGGATAGACAGGGCTAGGACCAGTACTATCACGTTCCAATGAGATATTGGCAGATAGGTCATTTAAAATACCTGAAATTTTCTTCTCGTTACCCAGGAAGTCATAATCGTCATAGCGGTGGTGGTAGTAAGCAAGCTTGCCTTTCAGCACGACATAATCATCCAACCAAGCAAGCCTAGTACCTAGCCCAGTATCTCCGCCCACCGACCATCTTGCATATTCCTGAGATATGCCCAAACTTAAGTGGAAATATCTAGGCTTCTTCCCACCCAACCATGGATCTGCAAATTGAAGTGAGAAATTACGATACTCTTTGCCATTGGTCTCAGCATTTAAGCCTAAAGTTTGTCCTCCCCCCATGGGCGTACGAAACCTCCAGAGGTTACTTAATGAAAAGTTGTTGGTAAAAAGACCAAGACTACCAATCCACTCCCTTCCCAAACCCCCTGAAAGCTTCACTTCAGACCTAGGCCTCTCTTGTACTTTGTACCTGATATCCATTGTCTTATTCGCCAGATTAGGTATCGGCGAAATATCAATAGCAGGATCAAAAATATTGAGCTGAGCTAACTCTCGGTAAGATCTTTTCAGCTTCGCCCTACTAAATTTATCACCAGGCAACGTTCTCAGTTCTCGTCTAATCACATGATCATGCGTAAACTTATTGCCTTCTATCAGGACTCTATTGATACGCACTTGAGGACCTTCTTGTATGCGAACCTCCAAGTTTATCATGTCTCCCTCTAGGCCCACTTCTACAGGATCAGCCTGAAAAAAGGAATAACCATCATCGGCATATAACGAAGCAATATCCTGCCCTTCTGGGTCGTTATAGAGCCTATTCTGAAGTAGTAATGGACTATATACCTCTCCCCTCTTGATGTTCAGCACTTGCTGCAAAATTTTGTCATCGTAAAGGTAATTTCCTACCCACTTAATGTCGCCTATGCGGTATTGTCTTCCTTCTTTAACCTTCAGTCGCACACAAAGCCAGCTATCCGATTGCTCCTCAAAAGGAGCCTCGATAAGCGCAGCGTCTCTAAAGCCTTTACTTTGGTAATAGCTTACAATACGCTTTTTATCTTCCTCCAATTGGGTTGGAACAACGTTGGACGGGAGCAGAATTACATGCTTCCGTAAATAGCCCCAGCACGCCTCAGGACTAAATGGACGCCACAGTATTCCCTGCCTCTTTACAGGCTGCAAAGTGAGGACTGCTTGGAGTATGTCTTTTACTAAAGTAAAACGAGGTTTCTCTCGAGCATATTTCATCTGCCCTTTCAAGACATCACTACGGATGTGCTGGTTACCCTCAAACTGTATCGTATGGATAAACTGCCGAACTCCTCTATCGATCTTGATTTTCAGTTGAATACTATCAGCATGTGTAGCGTCAGGAAGAGAAGTCATGGTGACCGTTGTATTCCGATACCCTTTTGCTATAAAAAAGTCTTGTATGATTTTTTGAGTATTTCGAATGAGTTCGTCGGTGACGAATTTTTCTTTGCCAAGTGTAAGCTTCTCCAGTAACTTGCTCTGCTCTTTTTGGGGAATTCCTTCAAAGGAATAGGTAGACAACCTGGGGCACTCGGTTACACTAATAGTAAGCACAACATGGCGATCGGTAGTGCGGGAAACATAGACAGATACATCCTTAACAAACCCTTGTTTCCAGATCCGATGAACAATCTCTGTTGTAACGGGCCCAGGCAGGTAGATCATATCGCCTGCATGGCACCCCAAAAGGCTTAGAATTAATTCCTTGTCTATGTGCTTATTACCAATAATTCGAACATCCTCGAGTATATAGCGTGTTGGTGTTGTATAGTCAGTATCAAGTGGCTGGGGTGCAGGCGCAGGCTGCGCTCCAGCCTTTGAGACCAATACAAAGGTCATTAGCAGCTGTGCTAAAATGGTACGATAAGGCATCTTGATCACATGGTTACGCTCAAGTATCCGGACCACCAAATCTTCTCTTGCGTTTTTGGTAGGCCAGTAAAGCTGCGTAAAGATCGCATTTTTCAAAGTCGGGCCAAAAGACCGGCGTAAAAAACAACTCTGTGTAGGCAATTTGCTCTAAAAGAAAGTTACTGAGCCGCATCTCGCCACTAGTCCTAAGTAGTAGTTCGGGATCGGGCATATCCTTGGTTGCAAGGTACTGCTTAAGTAGGTCAGCATCGATGTCTTGTAGTGCTAAATTACCTGCTTGTACATCGCAGGCAATTGCTCTAGCAGCTTCTGCTAGATCCCACCTGCCACTATAATTCAGCGCAATCGTCAAGCACATTCCCTTGTTGTGGCGAGAGGTTTGTGTGGCTCGCTGGATGGCTTCTTGGCACTTTGGAGGAAGGCCGGTGAGATCGCCAATAAAGTTAAGGCGCACATCTTTTTGTATCAGCTCCGCTAGCTCTGTGTCAATAGTAGTAACAATGAGGTTCATCAAACTCTCTATCTCTTCCTGGGGACGCTTCCAGTTTTCTGTAGAGAAGGCATACAAGGTCAAATAAGGTATACCCAACTCACCACACCCTTCTACCACTTCTCTAACGCTCCGTATAGCATTCTGATGACCAAATATTCTGGGCTTACCGCGCTTCGTGGCCCACCTACCATTGCCATCCATGATGATAGCAATATGCTTTGGTAAGTTATCTGGATCGATCTGGGCTTTCATACGATGTTCAAGCGCCCTGGCAGTCGCTTTCGCGTGTGTCCAAGCATTCAGTGGCGCAAAGAACGTCCATGCAAATAGGAAGAGAATGGTGAGAAAAACGCTTTTTTTCATGATGCTGTGTCGGGCTTTTTATATCCTATGTGGTGTCTTTAACATATTTGGAATAAGCTGAGTGGCGTTGACCAACCAGAAGCTCCCCGTTCTGGTCTGGCATCAAAATGAGGTAGCATCCATACTATAAGGCTGTAGCGCTATAGTATCAACATGGCATCTCCGTAGACAAAGAAGCGATATTTCTCCTTAATAGCTACTTGATAGGCCTCCATGAGCAAATCATACCCACAAAAAGCGGCGGCTGTCATCAGTGGAGCTGAAGCGGGTAAATGAAAGTTAGTAATCAAAGAGGTACACACTTTGAAAGAATAAGGAGGAAAAATAAATTTATTAGTCCAGCCATAGTTAGCCTTCAGGCCTCCAGCAACAGCAACAGCAACAGAGGCTTCGATGGTTTTGGCAGTAGAAATGCCTACGGCACACACCTGCTTCTTTTTATCTAGCGACTCATTGACCCATTGTGCCGTTGCTGTATCAATAGAGAAAGATTCAGAGTCTACTTTATACTTGGTTAGGTCTTCTACGTCAACGGGTCTAAGGGCTCCTAAGCTAATATGTAAGGTAATAGGGGCAATGCGAGCACCCTGCAACTCCAACCGTTTAAGCAAGTGTGGCGTAAAGTGTAAGCCTGCAGTAGGTGCCACAACAGCACCTACCTCTCGGGCGTAAACGGTCTGATAGCGACTACGGTCTTCGGAAATTACTTTTCTTTTAATCTCTTTGGGAAGTGGTGTACTACCCAGTTGTTCAATAGTGCTATACAACTCCTCTGTAGTCCCATCAAATAAGAACTTGAGTGTTCTTCCCCTAGACGTCGTATTGTCTAATACTTCTGCTACCAACTCACCATTACCAAAAAATAATTTGTTACCAACACGAATTTTCCTAGCTGGATCAACTAGTGTGTCCCACAAATGATATTCTTTATTTAATATACGTAAAAGTAGAACCTCTATCTGTGCACCTGTTTTTTCTTTACTTCCATAGAGCATGGCAGGAAACACTTTGGTGTCGTTGACCACCAATGTATCATCCTCAGCTAAATAATCGATTACGTCTTTAAAGTATTTGTGCTCTATTTGTCCAGTGTCTTTATAGACAACCATCAGCCGGGCTTCATCTCTATTTGCAACAGGGTGAGAAGCAATGAGCTTAGCAGGCAAGTCAAACCTAAATGCGGATAGTTTCATATTGTTACAACACAGAAATACTTCTACAAGAGCCGGTGCTAATGCTCTGTTAGAGTATGCGGACAAAACGCAATTATAATAAAATGTCTGTAATCTTTATTTAGGTTACATGAACAAAGGAACAGTACTCGAACTAGAAGAGAAATGCACAACAAGGTATGCCAGAAACAAATACATCAGAACCTCACTCCCACATCCAAGCTCAGCATGTCGCCATAACCTAACACCCTAGGAATCGACCTTGTCTGATCCTGCTCATCGATCATGCTCGATATCCCATGGTGGTAGCCGATACCAGCAAAAATACTAGTAGACAAACTAGTACTATGCTCTATCCCTATCCCAAACAAAACTGCCCCACCCCAACGACAAAACGCCTCTAGAAAAGGCTTTGTCTGCCCCTTAGGTAATTCAGTGTTTCTTTGACTACCTCTGATCTGGCCAAGAAGACCCAACATTACGTATAATCGAGTATCTAACGTGAGCTCACTCGTATAAAGTTTGAGGAGTAGAGGTACTTGAAATAACTGAAGCATATGCTCTTCACGAATTATAGGAGACACGTATTCGTTCTTAATGGCAAGATGTTGTGTTGCATACAATAACCCTGTGCTGAAATAGTAACGATCTTGAATGGGATAGTCATAGATAATGCCAAGCTTAGACCCAAAAGCTCGCCTTCCTCCAAGAATCCCTGCATTGTTAGGATTCGTATGCACTCTATTGATAGACATGCCAGGTGATAATTGCACCCCTAGCTGCCCCTTGGCATATGCTGTTGAAGCACCAAAAAGAAATAATAAAAGGAATATATATGTCTTCACAGCTGCATTTTTACAGTATCTATACATAGCGAAGATATGCATTGTTTCTTGTTTGTGTATAGCTGACAATAAGAAAAATTACAAGAAAATAGCATCAAGCAATGCTGTGCAGGGAGTCCCAACATTTTTTGTGTAAGTTTGATTTGTCATGACCCAAAAACACATACCCCCTCCTCTAGTAAAGAATAAGTCGCCATGGGGAAGTCTTGTCTTGTTGTGCTCTCTGGTGGTATTGGGCGCTTTGGGGGGACAGCTAGTCGCATCCGTGATTTACTTTTTTACTGGTGATCCTGGTGGAGCTATGCACACCACCCTAAACGCCAAGCAGCCACTGCTTGTGCTGCAAGCTACCACAGCCAGCGGCGCATTTATTCTAGCACCCCTGCTTTATTTACACATTTTTGTGTGCCAGGGTATCAAGACGCTATTTCAGAGGCACCCATCTTACACTATACTTGCATTAGCTACCCTGAACTTGACATTAGCTTTCATGGTGGTCAACACCTGGTTTATCCAATGGAACATGGCGATTAAGCTGCCGACCTGGCTCAGCGCATTTGAAATGTGGGCCCAAGAGAAAGAAGCAACGCTGCAAAGAATCACAACGCTAATGACTTCTTTTCATTCACTAGCGGGACTGGGAGCGGGTATTTTGGTCATGGGTATCATCCCTGCAATCGGTGAAGAATTACTTTTCAGAGGCTTGGTGCAGCCTATTCTCTATCAACTAACGAATAACATTCATTGGGCTATTGGTATAAGCGCATTTGCTTTTAGTGCCCTCCACCTTCAGTTTTACGGCTTTGTGCCTAGACTCCTGCTCGGGGCCTTATTTGGTTACATTTATTGGTGGACTAGGAATTTATTATTTCCTATCATCGCGCATTGGTTCAACAACACCTTAACGTTACTACTACTTTTTCTGCACCAACATGGCATCATCACACAAGATATCTCCGCCTTGAAAGCCCCCCCTGGACGTATTATCCTACTTTGTGCTACCCTAGTCGTTGTGCTAGCAAACCTCCTGCAACGGCGCGGGCAGCGTAGGTACTAGACGTAAGGAAATGCTAGGTTTTTTGAGGAGACCAGACTTATAGCGAAGTGCTACACACTGAGAGTGCATACAATGACCGAGAAGACTAGCATAAGGGTATAACAAGGCGTTGAGTATCTATCTCCCATACTCGGTGTGTCTAGGCTTCGCCTTGGTTACACGTTAGGCGCCTCCTGCAGCACGGCCATGCATCGCTTTTTCAACTCCTCTGCCATGTGCTTAAGCCCCAGCTTCGTAGCCAAGGGTACTAAAAAATCTAGCGTCTCTTGTGCTACCTCTCTCTGCTTTTCTACAGAAGCGTCTTCCTTAATTTTACGTATATCATACAACCGAATGGCTAATGCCAGGTGCCATATTCGCTCATCTCTGGCTTCTAGCAGTTTTTGTCTATTTTCAAGGGGTGACAGCTGAAGCTTTTTAATACTCTGCAAGCGGCTGTCTACACGGACTACCCCGTCTACGATGCGTTGTACTATAGGGTTGAAATACACTGCGAAGAGCAGTGTGTTTTATCAATAACATCATGTATAAGGGCGGCCAAAAGCGTATTAGAATCAGTGGTGTACGCTAGGGCTATTTGAGTAACAGCAATGGCACGCGCGTAACAAGATTCGTCTGTATTATGTGCGCTCTTTTGGTAATACTGCCCTACGAACCGCAGGGCCTGCTCTAGGAGCTTTGTGGCCATAGATGTCTTAGCATGAACCACTTCGATAAAAGTAGCCTCCTCGGAGGATACAGGAATTTCCTCTATGATACTTTCTGACGTTGGAAAAGAAGGCAATTGGTCCATAACGGGCGGCCTTACTTCCCTAACATCCCAAGGAATCACGTATACCAATGTTAGTCCTTCTGGATGGTACGTTGTCTCAGTAAATCCATAGTGTGCTTCTATAATTTGTTGGTTGTAAAGGATAGGCAACGATACCAAGTTTTGAGGCCATTCTGTTTCCATATAATCTATACTGCCTAAGTACCATTCTTTCAGCTTAGGTAATGCTTGTTCTGTTGTTATGGTGATACGAACTGCCCTGACGTGCTTGATGTACCCTGGTATAGCGATAACGGAGTAGGCTAGTTGTGTATCTTCTAATCCAAGTAGAACAGGTCGCTTATTGGGCTGTTTGGATGTAGTATAGGCCAGTGCATTGGTCAGTAACCGCTGCATCTTCGTAAAATCTGCTTGTAAGACCTGACAAGTCGTATCGTACTGCGTGGCTACGGGATAGGTGCCTTTGTGTTGATATATGGCTTCCAAGGCTTTTTGCCAAAAGCTTCGAAGAGCGAAAGACTCAACTACTAACGATATCGGATGTTGAGTACCATGAAGCACCTGCTTCAAATACCGATTGTAGGTATCTAGTTGATAGACATGATGATGTAGCGCTTCATTCTCTGCACGCAGTTGTTTTTTTGAAGGATTAGGATGAAACGCATCTATAGGGTCCTTCTGCTTAGCAACAGAATAGTCATGAGCTTCTTGGAGTACGGTAGCCCTTTTCCGGTACATGGACAATACAAACTGGCTGACAAAATTCTTATTCGTATCCAGCTGCGTATGCGATACGACCAACGCACGGTAGGCTTGTTTGCCTTTTAGAAAAGCAATAACAAAACTCGCAAAAATGAACAACCCGTATAGAACTTTAAACTGCAGCAAGTCTGAAACGCTCACTGGCAATGCTGCCCCCTGTGTGTGCTGTTTGAAAAAGAAAATAGCCAAAGCTACACCCATGAAAGCTAGAGAAAGTCCTAACGGCCAACTTAAAAGCAAAATCACCATGAGGAAATTGGTCATGACAATCATGACTTGCACTGGATGAAACCCACTCAAAATGGCTAGAAGGGCTCCTATAAAAAAAAGTGTTGTACCAATACCAATGGGCCACAAAACGATAGCTTTGTACCGTACGTGGCCACACGGGGAAAGTGATAAATGCAGTAGAAATGAGAAGCACCACATAGTAAAGGCTTTGATGCATCGCAAAGCGCGCTATAGTTTCTGTATTTTCTACAGTATAAAAAGCCACATACGTAGTTATCAAAATGTAGAGCCCCAGCAAAAAGTAAAGGGCTTCTTGTGCAGGCAAGTTTTTTTTCAGGTATGTATAAAGCGTAAAATTGCGCAACGCATGCCAACGCCTTCTCCAGACTTGCTGGCGTGCCGTGCGCTCCAAGGCGAGTGGGCTATTAGATTCCAATGCTTGCCATCCGCCTGGTGTTTTAAATAAGTAATGGCTGCCCATCAAGACGATAAGGTTAACAAGCATACCCGGAATGCTGCTATCAATAAGCGCATGAGGAAGTAGATAAATCCATAAATAGACAGTCAAAAAACCTGCTGCCATGCCCATAAGCACCGGCCTCGTAGAACTACGGAAACCCAGAATGCCCAAAAGTAATGGCACGGAGATAATAGGCGTATAGAAGTGCCATGGCAATACGAGCGGCAGTACCCATCGCATCTGCCGAAACACTGAGATAGACGTAATAGGCAGACGGCTATATTCAACAGAATCTAAAGAGAGCAACAGGGCTAGGAGCCCTAAAATAAAACTACCAGCTCTAGCCATCATTAGCTGGGCGCGATCGGTGCTTAGTCTCTTGAGTAGCGGATACTTACTTGAGCTTGCCAGAGGAATGATAATGTCATTAACCAACATAGAAGAGGCTACATTAAGATTGGAGTCAGCTGTAGACATAATCATAGCCATGAAACCCGACAAAAAGAGTCCTCTAAATCCTACAGAAGAAGCATAATGATCTACGATGTACTGAAACGCGCTATCATAACTTAGGTTGGGATTCTGGGTACGTATGAGAAGCGCAATCCAGATAATTAATAAGATGATCAGCAAGTACAATAAAGCAGCGTAGAGAAAAGATTTTCGAACCTGGTATACGTCTTTTGCCATAACGGCTCGTTGAAATATTGCAGGAGAGAAAGAAGGTATACTATAGAGAGGAATCAGCGTTAAAAAAGACCATTTGAGTGCCGAATCTGGCGATGCAAGAAATGCTCGAATGTTCCAATGTGGTGTTTCTCGAATCATATTCCTCACCGCACCGAAATCATTGAGATTATTCCAGATAGCTAACGCTAGGACCGGGAGTAAGGTACCAAAGATGAGGAACTGAAAGATATCTGTAAAGGTAACCGAACGTATTCCTCCCAAAGCAGAATAGATAATAATAATACTCCCTATAGTGAGGGTACCATAAACACTATCCCAGCCAAATAAACTGCTGAATAAGTTCTTGCCGCTGCCAAGCTGCAGCGACGTTAAGCCTACCGACACAAACACTCCCCAAATGGCTGTTATCGTTCTTACAGACTTTCCGTACACATGCCCCATGGCCTCGGCTACTGAGACACTTTGCAAAAAAGGGGCCATTCTCATAGCAAATAGCCAACCAATAAGTAGTAAGCCCCCGCCAGCACATAAGTATATGATAATAAAGTAAAGGCCGTTTTGATATAAGTTGTCTATTCTAACGGTGAGGTACCTACCCGTTACCCATGTAGCTACAATAGTGGCTACCAGTGTAGCGGTAGAAAAGCTTCTACCACCTAGTACGTAATCCCGAAATGTTTTGACGTATCGACTATAACGCAGCCCCACCACAAGATTGATCACTAAAAATCCTACAAAAATGCTGACATCAACAGGATAAGCAGTAGACATAACGAATTTAGAGTAGACTTATGAGATTTGATAGACAAACCAGACGAAACTAAATTAGGGTCTTTGGTATATGTTCCAAATCAAATAAAGTACATATCTGCACGACATAGATAAAGGAGTAGCATCTGCCTTGATTACGCCTACAATATGATAAAAATACATGCACAAAATCGCTATACTGGGGGCCGGTAAGAGTGGTGTTGGCGCGGCCCTGCTTGCACAAGACAAAGGTCTACAAGTATTTGTTTCGGACGCTAATCGGATTGCTGCCCCTCATAAAAAAGCCCTTATCGCACATCATATTCCCTTTGAGGAGAAACAGCATACAGCGGACAAGATTTTGTCTGCTGATGAGGTAGTCAAAAGTCCGGGAATTCCAGACAGTACGCCCATTATACAGGCCATTCAAAAAAAGAGCATCCCCATCATTGCCGAAATAGAACTAGCTAGCCGCTACACCCATGCCTTTCTGATAGGTATTACAGGCACCAATGGTAAGACTACCACAGCATACCTTATTACTCATTTACTAAAGGTAGCAGGGCTCAATGTAGCCATAGCGGGTAATGTAGGTACTAGCCTTTCCAGGCGGGTACTAGAGAACAAGTATGATTACTATGTACTAGAGCTGAGTAGCTTTCAGTTAGAGGGCATGTATCATTGCAAGATGGACATAGCTTGTCTACTCAACATCACGCCAGATCATCTAGATAGGTACCAAGGTCAAATGGCAGCCTATATCCAAGCTAAGTTCAGGGTCCTACAAAATATGACTACGAAAACGCACTTTGTTTACAACCAAACAGATGACAACATCAAAGCTTATCTACAACAACATGCTATTCTACCTCGTCAGCATCCCGTGTCGATACAGCAAGACCATAAGGACATAGGCAACTTTTACTCCTCATTAACTAACCTTCGAGGAGAACATAATTGGTTTAATGCCCTAGTAGCAATTAAAGTAGCTCAGCTACTAAGCATTGACAAAACTAGAATCAAGCGGGGATTGTCCACATTCACAGGCGTTCCTCATCGCATCGAGTGGGTCGCAAATATTGGCGGTATTTCGTTCTATAACGACTCCAAAGCTACCAACGTGGCAGCAACGTATGCAGCTTTAATGAGTTTTGCACAACCTATCATCTGGATCGCAGGAGGAAAAGATAAAGGAAATGATTACACAGCATTGCAAGACTTGGTAAGGACGCACGTTAAGGCTATGATTTGTCTCGGGAAAGATAATTCCAGAATACAGCGAGCCTTTCAGCAAATAGTCAAGCCTATCTATATAACAACTACGATGAAAGAAGCAGTAGCTATAGCACTGTCTTTGGCGCAGCCCGAAGACGTAGTACTATTTTCACCAGCTTGTGCTAGTTTTGACTTATTCAAGAATTTCGAAGAACGAGGTGACTGTTTCAAACAAACTGTACTACAAGTTAAAAATACCCGCATAGCAATAGCCCACCATCCCCATGAGAGAAATAGACTAAGCAATGAAACAATTCATCAATCAGTGGCTGAAGAACAATCTAAAGGGTGACCCGCTTATCTGGGCCATTATGTTGGTGCTGGCTATCTTAAGTATCCTCGCTGTCTACAGTGCCTCTAGTGCTTTGGCTTATCGAAAAATGCACGGTAACACGGAGTACTACTTGGCCAAACATTCTTTGCTGATGCTGAGTAGCCTTGGCGTCATGTGGGCAGCGCATCAAATTGATTATCGCTACTACGCAGGCCTGTCTAAACTTGCGTTATGGGTCTCTGTACCCTTGTTATTCTTGACTTGGTGCTATGGAGTTACGCTCAATGAGGCTTCTCGTTGGCTGACTATCCCAGGCATTAACAAGGCTTTCCAGCCTTCTGATTTGGCCCAACTTGCCTTGATCGCCAGCCTGGCTAACAGGCTAGCCAAACAACAACACAACATAGGCAATTGGAAGACAACACTGATACCCATGCTAACCTGGTGTATAATCATCTGTGGGCTTATCGCACTAACCAACTTGTCTGCTGCTTTGCTGCTCTTCTTCATCTGCATGTTGCTGATGTACATTGGAAGGGTCCCCATAAAGTATCTTGCTATACTAACGACTATTGGACTAGTAGCAGGGGCGACCGCTATGTATGTAGGCCAAAGAGGAAAGACAGCCTTGAGCCGTATCAAGGCCTTCACCCAGAACGAACTTCCTTTTCAAACAGAGCAGGCATACATTGCCATGGCTACTGGTGGATTATATGGAAAAGGACCGGGTAATAGCCAGCAAAGAAATTTCTTGCCCCATCCTTACTCAGACTTTATCTATGCCATCTTAGTAGAAGAGTATGGGTTAGTAGGTGGCCTAGTAGTTATGCTGCTATACCTGGCTTTGCTGTACAGAGGGATCCACAATGTTGCCCAATGCCGTCTGGCTTATGGAGGGCTGCTAGCAGCTGGTCTGAGCTTTGCATTAGTCCTCCAGGCTATGGTGAACATGGGAATAGCGGTAGGGTTAGGGCCTGTTACGGGGATTCCTTTGCCTTTTGTAAGTATGGGAGGTACTTCGCTACTATTTACAGGAATCGCCGTAGGCATGATCTTGAGCGTTAGCCGAGGGGAGACAGACAAGAGTATTGATGGATATGCAAAACAAAATGCATTCAGAAGAAATAAACACCCAGTAAGCTAGACTATAATATACGTGGTTTGCCCTCGCCGGGCGGGCGTTCCTTTTTGTCTACCACACAAAAAGGAATCGAAAAAGTCACCGCTGAGGGAACCGGGCTACTTTGTCTTGCTCTTAGGCGCAGCGCCAAGCTCGCGCCCTAATCCACTAGGCGGATCCTTTGAATACCATAGCGCCTTATAGATGAGGTAACGGCAAATGGTCGCCTTGGTGGAGAGCGCGTTAAGAGGTTCGCAGCTACGGTCAGGATTTTAGTGAGCGAAACCATAACAACTGATTTTCTTACCTACTTTTTCAGTTAAGGAAAAAAGTAAGGCCCCAATAGCACCTTATTTAGGCAGTATCGCCAACAACAGCTATCTTGGTCCTGAAATACATAGAAAACCATGGCCATTTCTAAATTCCTCAATCCCAAAAACGATGTCGCCTTTAAGAAAATATTCGGGTCTGAGAAAAATCAAGACATCATCATCCACTTTATCAACAACATCCTCGAACTAAAGGGGGAAGAGGCGATCGAGTATGTCGAGCTTATCTCTACCGTACAAGACCCGGAGATTGCTGCTAAGAAACAATCGATTGTCGATGTGTTGTGTCGAGATAAACGAGGCGTGCAGATTATCGTCGAGATGCAGGCTTCTCCCCAGCAGGGATTTGAAAAACGAGCCCAGTACTATGCAGCAAAAGCCTACACACAACAGCTCGGAAGCGGTAAAGGCGGTAAGTATCAGAACCTAAAAGCAGTCATTTTCATTGCCATCTGCGACTACACTCTTTTCCCTGAAAAGGCGGCCTATTGGTCCGAGCATAGAATCTTGGATAAACACACCTATCAGCATGATTTGCAAGATTTTCATTTCGTATTCCTGGAGTTATCCAAGTTCAAGAAAGTGGACGTAGAGACACTACAGGGTGTGATAGAGAAGTGGTGTTACTTCTTCAAATATGGAGAGCAAGCAACCGAGAAGCAGGTAGCGGCCATTGCCAAAAACGACCCTATGATAGCAAAAGCCTATGAAGCCTTGAACCAGTTCAATTGGAGTGAGCAAGAGATGCGAGCCTACGATCAGGAAACCAAGCGTGTCATGGACAACATAGCCGTCGAAGACTATATCAAGGACCATGCTTGGCGAGAAGGTATGCAGAAAGGTATGCAGAAAGGTATGCAGAAAGGTATAGAGAAGGGTATAGAGGAAGGCATGACAAAGGGAATAGCGCAAGGTAAGCAACAGGAAAAGCTGCACATTGCCAAGAGTATGCTCTTTCAGCTGCACTTGGATCCGAAAATAGTATCACAAGTTACAGGGCTAAGCCTTGAGGAGTTGCAACAACTCGAGGAGAGATAATATTCGAACCACAGCAGCAAAATTTTTTCTACTTTTTTAAATCAAAAAGTAGAGCCACACCGGTGAGGGGACGCCCTCTTCTCTGAAGCGGTTTTGGATTAGATCAAAAATAAGCGCTAACCTGTTAATGCCGCTGACAGATACCCTGATAGGGGCATGATGTACAACGACGCTCATCGTCTGTCTGGATAAAAGGGATAGCAGGGTTCAACAGCTCTGTGAGTATCGCTCGCAATCGCTCCTCCCATTCATTCTGATACATCCTAACATCTTCGATGGGTTTGTAGGTTCGACTATCCGCCTGTTGTAAGAAAAATCTAGGATCAAAATCGGTATCAAAGACCTGGCGCGTATTGAAAAGGCCTGGCATGACGCTAGCCCCTTCGAAATTGCTAGCCACAGAAACCGGGAAAAAAGATGATGCAGTAACACGCCCTGGACCTTGATGGCAAAAGAGCCACGCATAAAAAAGTGTTTGAAAAGCTGCTTTGTTGCGCCTACTATATGTTCGATCAAATAGGCCAGCGATGCTTTTTACTTTTTTCTCATCGTTGCCTGTTTTGTAGTCTAGTACCCGAAAAACACCTGCTTTCCAGTCCACCCGATCAATGATGCCTCGTAGCCGCACACTCGTCGTTGTGTTCAAATAGAAATCAAAAGACAAAGGAACCCGCCGTCCTATCTCCAAACCAATGAGCAAAAAAGGGGCATATGATTGGTCAAGGGCCAGTATTCTGTTCACAAGCCTAATTATAACGGCTTGTGCAATAGTGTAGTCACCTTGTAGGGTTGTCAGCTGGTGCTGTTGTAGCATACTAGAAAATATCTCTCGTACCACAAGTGGTATTTTATCCTGCAGCAACTCAAAGTCTTGCGGCTGCAGCGACTGGGCCTTCTCCTCAGTTACTAATGGAGTGTAAAGCTTCTCCATCACCTGGTGCAAAAGATTCCCAAAGACTATGGGATGTGTAGCCTGGCTCGGTGTGTTCGGAGCTTGTAGTTGGGCTAAGTATTGAAAGTAAAAACGCAAACTACAATCAAGGTACGTGTTCAACGCAGAAGGAGTCAGAGGCTGCTGCACCATGCCATCAGGTTGTAGCAAGAATTTTCTTAATTGCTGCAAGACGCTGTCTTTCTTGGAAACCACAATAGGGCGAACTCTGGTCAAGTGGATGGGCTGAGTCATTACCTGCTTCTTCAAAGGCAACTTAGACTCGTAACGCAGCTGCAAGAGGTAACGGCTCATTTCTCCCTGTCCATCTGATGTAGTTTGTGTACTGTAAGTAATATACACCTGCTTAGCACGCTGCAATAGGCGATAAAAGTGATAGGCATACAGGGCTGCCTGGTGTTGATCAGCAGTTGGGAGACCATAGCCTTTCCGTAAATTGTAGGGTATAAAAGAAGCAAGGCTAGCCTGGGCTGGGAAGTTCCCTTCGTTCATACCCACAATGAAAACATGATCAAAGTCCAGTGCTTGCGTAGCTGGCACGTCTAACAGTTGAATGCCATCTAGTGGCTGATTGCCTATCGGTAGTTGTACAGGCTGTATAAGTTGTCGGAGTAACTGAAGTAGTGCCTCATGCTTAGGAGAGGATTTTACCAATACTTCTTGGAGGTGACCTAACTGCTTTAGTAGTTGCTGCAAAGCCATCTTCTCCAGAGAACGCAGCATCTCTGTTGGGGCATCAGATTCGATATACTGTAGTACTTCTATCAAATAGGCCACAGGGTACTCTGTAGGTTCTATCAGCTTAAAAATTTTGGAGTAAAGCGTAGCATTCTTGTCAATCAAGTCTCCTGGGACTACATAGCTACGCTTAGATGCCTGTAAACGATCAATAATAGCTTGTGTCTGGGGTGCATCCCATCCCATCACATGGGGGTGTTTTAGTACTGCCAGCACATGACGGACAGTAAAGTAGCCTGAATTTGAAGGAGATTTATGAGGTATAATGGCTATCTGCAAGGCCAGTAGATATTCAAGGAGGCGGTAAGTGGCTGTATCTTTAAGTGGATAGCCTAGATGCGTACTTATGGGAATCTTGCCTGAAGGCGACAATGCGTGCAACATAGGCAAACGTAACGCTTCGTTGGCCATTACGATAACCGTTTTGCTAGGCACAAAGTTTGCCCCCTGCGCTTTCATGAGGGACCTCAGCTGATCACTAACTACCTGAACCTGCCCCACATCAGAAGCCACCTCTGTGATGTAAACTTCTTGAGTTCCTGCAACAATACGTCTAGGTAAGGGGCGTAGGAAACTAGCGTGAAAATGTGCCTTTTCACGGTGCTTCCTTAGATATAATCCTGCTTCTTGCTGCGTATTTTCCATGTAGTAGGCATCTACATCCCAGAAAAACGACGTAAGTAGGTTTTCTTGACACCAGATCAATATTTTTTCCTCTACAGGAGTCAGGGCATTGAACCCAGCAAAAACTAATTGGCGATGTTGAACCGGGGCCTCGCCTTTTAATAGCACTTCGTGGGCGGCTCTATGGCATAACCCCTGATAACCAATTCCTTGGGAACGCAGACGCTGATTGAAACGCTGATATACTTGGGGGAGCAACTTCCATAGATCCAAAAAGCCTTGCTGATGGGTAGACAGTCGTTGCTCGAAATTCTTCCAGAAAGACTGAATAGCTACCCGCTGTGCTTCGGTCAGGTAATCATAAGAGAGACTCAGTGCTTTATGCCTACTTAAATCTGCAAAAAGGTGAGCAGCATCAACCAAATACTTGTCGATGATATCAAAATCTTCAAGCAGTAAACTACCCCAAAGATAAAATTGCTCAAAAGATTCCTCTCTGGGCTGTAGCGCCTGAAAAGTTTGATGCAGTAGGTGGGTAAGCTGCAATGACTGTGCCTGCTTTAGCGGACTCAGCTGTTGTATCCATACTTCAAGGCTAAGTACCTGGGGTGGGGCAGTCTTAGAAGACAGATGAACTTCCAAACATTGCTTAAACACCCGACCGACCCACTCACTAGGAAAGATAACCGTCAGTTGCGTAATACTTTGGCGATGTCGATGGCAGAGGTCGGAAGCTACATCTGCCAAGAAAGATATCTGAGAAGCCATAACAGCAGCAAGGCCAGCGTTAGGTTGAAATACGCCAGAGAGCGTCCAAAAGTACAATCAACAAACGCTAAAACTAGAAGTATTTTTCTTAGTATCACTCCGATGCCTCTATCTTGCCGTTCAACACTGCGAAACATCGTTCCTTCAATTCTTCGACAGCACCAATAAACCCTAGTTGCGCAGCTAAGGGTACAAAGAACAGTAGCGTCTCTTCGGCAGTTCTACGCTGGCTCTCATAATGCTTGGCCTGGATGGTACGCATATTATGCATCCTATCTGCCAGCTTGATATACAACGACCGCTTGTCTGCAACTTCCAAGAGTTTGCGCGTATTCTCATATGTCGATAATTTTAGTTTATAGAAGGTCTCTTTGTTGCTATCGAGGTTGGTAACTCCATCTACAACACGGGCTACCTCTTTGTTGAACATCGTCTCAATGTTTTCTAATAGCATGGGCGTGTCTTCTACGGTATCGTGAAGCAAGGCTCCTAGTATGGTAGCCTCTTCTTGGTTGTAGTCTAACACAATCAGGGCTACAGACAGCGGATGTAGGTAAAAAGGTTCGCCTGACTTTCTTACCTGAGGTCCGTGATAGCGCTTTATAGTCTCGATAGCCTTACGTACTAAGCCAAGGTCTGCCTGTGTTCTTGTAGCTACCTCTTCTAAAAACGTCTTCTCCTGTTCTTTTGCCCCTGGATAAGTATCATCAGCACGGGGTAATTCAGCATCTAGTTCCATGTGCGGATCGTCCATATCCTTGGGGCGCACCTCTCTGAGGTCAGCAGGGATAACGTAGTGCAAGGTGCAAGTGCCATCCTGTACTGCTGTACGGATATACCCATAATGGGCTTCTACAATTCTTTTGTTTGTGACTAAAGGTAGTTCCTGTTTGGTTTGTAGGACCAACGTAGTGGTACTATTCATGGAGGATAGATAATACTTCTCCAGCTTGGGGCTCATTGGTTCTGTGGTGATCGTGAAGCTTAGGGCGTCCACTGTTTTGATGTAACCTTTCTTCACCGAGGGGCGCGAATATCCTAATTTTGTATCTTCCATGCTTATCAGAATAGGTTGCTCTTCCCCGACAACATTTCTCAAGAAAGTAATACTATTGATGAGGAGCATTTTTATTCTATCCGTATCACACTGAACGGTTTTGTGTTGCGTTACTTTCTTAATCTGAATGTCTTTGTCAATGCCCTTAGTACGAAGTCTATCCTGTAGCTCTGATAGTAGTGCATCAATAGATATTGTATGGACTGCCAACCGTAGATAACTGGTAGCGCGATGGTCGAGTCTGTCTAACTGCATAGCAATAGGCGTCAACTGCTCGTTGAGCTCATGAAGCTTTTGGCTTACAGATGGCGGCAGTTCAAAATTTCTTAATGCTTCTCGTATCTCTCTGCTCAAAATAGCAAGTCGAGTTAGGGTAGACGCCCCAGACTTTCTAAAAGCTTGCGAGAATCTTGCTTTATCCTGAAAAGCCAACAAAAGTTCATCGGTAGTTTCTCGATGGGTGATAGCCAAATTTTTATTATTCATTTCCAACTGCCTATAAGACTGCTTCCCTTTGAAGAGGGCAATCAACAAGCTAGTCAAAAGCAATAAGCCATACAGAATCCTGAATTGCAACGATCCAAGCTCGTCCAGAGGCAAAGCGCTACCGGTGTATTGCTCAAAGAAAACAACAGCCAGGGTTATACCTACCGAGGCCAAAAAGAGCACCAAAGGCCAACGCAACAGCAAGACAGCCATGATGAGATTGATAATCATCACTTGCATATAGTGAAAGTGGCTCATGATTGCCAGAAGGGTACCTGCGAAGAACAAAATACCTCCAATTCCTATCGGCCATAGATAAGCCATAAATCCGATTTTTTTAATCTCGGGGGGCCAGATCGGAAAAGTCAGAAAAAGAGTGGCCAGAGGTAGGACGGAATAACAAATTCCAGTATAAATAGTTTGGTAGTCAGGGTTATCAGGGGGCACAATAGTGTAGAAAGGTGCATAAGTAGCGACCATGGTATAAAGACCAAAAAAGAAATAGAAACTCTCTTCTGTAGGGAGGTTCTGTTGGAGGTAAGAGAAAGGCCTAAAAGAGCGTATAGATTGGAACCATCTCTGCCAGGTTTGTCTTCTAACGGCCCGTTCTAGCACCAATGAGCTAGTAGAATCGAAAGATTGCCAACCACCTGGTGCTCTCAACAGATAGTGGCTACCCAATAACCCCAGACAATTGGCAAGCATACCTGGCATACTACCATCAAGATGATTGTAAGGGATGAAATTCTCCCATATCGTCACCGTTACAAAGCCTGCTGCCATACCTATTAACGCTGGTGTTGTAGTACTGCGAAATCCCCAAATAGCTAGCAATAATGGTATAGAGACGACCGGCATATAAAAATCCCAAGCCTTTAATACTAGGTTAGAGAACAAATAGCTTTCGGGATGCAAGGATAAATATAAAGCGAGGAGCCCCAAGAGTACATTGGTATATCTAGCCACAAGAAGCTTGGTCCGCTCATTCTCTTGTGATGCGGCGAGTCGAAAACGTGTACTGAATAGCTTCGTAGAAACAACTTCATCAGAAAAAATCACAGAAGCAGCGTTCAGATTAGAATCGGCAGTAGACATAATCATAGCCATAAGCCCTGCTAACAGCATGCCTGCTATTCCTGCAGAAACATAGTTACTGACGATGTACTGAAAGACACTACCGAGTGCTAGACTAGCGTTATCAGCCCTAATAATGATAGCAATCCATATGATGAATAGCAATAAGAAAAAGTAGAGCAAGGCAGAGTATAGAAAAGCGCTCCGCACTTGATTTACATTCCGTGCTATGGTCACTCTTTGAAATATAGGAGGAGAAAAAGCAGGAATTAAGTACAGCGGAATTAGGGTTAAGAATGTCCATTTTCTACCATGATCGGACGGCGATATAAATACACTGGGATTAAAATAAGACGCTGTCTGGAAAAGAGTAGATACTTTGTCAAAGTCACGTAGACTATTCCATACAACCAACGTTAGCAGAGGGATTAGGGTACCAAAAGTGAAAAACTGTATCACGTCTGTAAAAGTAACCGCCCGTATACCCCCTAGACTAGAATAGACGATAACAATAACACCTATGAAAATCTGAGTCTGGGTGCTATTCCAGCCAAGAAGAGCACTAAAGGTGCTTTCCCCCGTCTTGAACTGCAAGGCTACTAAACCTATAGTCACTAATAGGCTGAAGGCGGCTGTAACCGCTCCGATAGGCCTTCCGTATATATCTCCCATGGCTTCTGCTATGGAAGTTTTTCCCAAAAAAGGACCCATTCTCGTAGCGAATACCCAACCCGTAATGAACAAAGTGCCTACATCACATAAGTAGAGTACGATAGCATAAAGTCCATTGTGATATATGTCGTCTATCCTCCAAGTTAAGAAGCTTCCGGTAATCCATGTGGCTATGATTGTGGCTACTAATGCACTAGTAGAGAAATTTTTTCCTCCTAAGGCGTAGTCTTTTAACGTGTTAACAGAGCGTCCGTAGCTGAGTCCCACTGCAAGTATGACTGCTAAAGAAATTGCAAGGATTCCAATATCGATAAGGTGAGCTGTAGAAGTAGTCATAGTAATCTATGTATACGGGTTTAGTTGATTAACAAACTTGGTATTAGATAAATTAAAAGATCGCATATGAGTGCATTGCAATATCTAAAAAATTCAAGATTATGGTACAAGCCTGACTTGAACATTGTATCATGCTGTGCTAATTTACATAACATACTTACTGCTATCGTAGCTATGCCACAGCACCTCACCCGCTCCAGAAACGCTTAGATACAAGGTGCTCAATCCCCTACCACAGACTGAGGAACACCTATTTCAAACGTACCTGTAGTCATATTCCAGGCATTTTTCCAGGTAGCTGATACATGCGTGTTCTCCTGTGTTGCTACAAAAGTCTGATAGAGCAAATCGGAAGTAGTCTTGAGTCCTGTTGTAGGAGGATGCTGGGCAAATACATAGAGTCGGTCCTTGGGTCTTGTAAAAGCTACATAGAGTAAGTTGAGATGATCTAGATACGCTTGCATCTGTTCTTCGCAGTAAGCCTGTGCATATACCGTATCTTTAAGGCGAGCTGAATAACGCACCGGCAGCACTGGGAAGCTATCAAAAGGCGAAGTATCGGTAGTGCACCATAAAGTAGGGGGGTGGTGCACACTATGGTCCAAGTCCCACGCACAAAAGGGCACAATCACGACTTTAAACTGTAGCCCTTTGGCTTGATGGATAGTCATGAGCGTGATTGCATCTTGCTCTGCTGCTCGGGGCAGCGTATGCCGGTAGCCTTGCTCTTCCCACCACGTCAAAAAATGAACAACATCGGTTTCGTCTTTCTTCATAAACGTGAGTACAACATCCTGAAAGGCCTGTAGAAAGGCTATAGACTCCACTCTCCGCAACTGAAAAAGGTCGATCAAGGCTTCTACAAGCGCATACAAGGGAAGCTGTTGTAGATCAAGCCTTTTTGCAATAAACGCTTGGGGTAAGCCGATGGTCTTTGCTTCAGTGTCAAAGCAGGCGTGCACAACATCGGGTTCCACCCGTAACACATATACCTGATACAGGTAGTTCAGCTCGGCTTGGACCAAGCTATCCTCTGCATCAACCAAACAATACATAGCGTTGATTAAAATATTAACCCAAGGACTATGCGAAAGATAGAGCGATTCCCGCGAAACCACATCATACCGACAACCTGCCTTCGCTTGTGGTGATTGCTGGTAGGCGAGTAATGTCCTAAAAACTTCTCGCCCCTCAGCGTTACTTCTCACTAGTAATGCAATATCTCTCAAAGCAAAGCCATCCTGCTGTAGCGCTTCGAGGAGTAGAGGCAACCTCGCTTTAGCCACCTCACGCCAATCTCGGGGGGCTTCCGCATCAGAAGCATCCTTGAGAAAAGTGATATTCACGTACCCGCTGTCGGCTTGTGCATGCTGAGCAGGTAACTGCTGGTGTACATCCTGATAGACAGCACCCAGCTGATGCACTTGGGCAACTAGTTCTTTCTGTAATATTGACTTTGGGAGCGTGGCTAGCGCGTCGGATAAATACTTGACAAGCGTTGCTGAAGCATGGGTAAATAGAAAGTTGTTAAAATCGACAATATGTAGCTTACTGCGCCAGTTTTTGTCTAAGACCACGGTATTGGTAGGTGCCAAGGATTTTTCGAGTTGGGCCATCAATAGCCCCCAATCCCCTCCTCGCCACCGATAGATCGACTGTTTTACGTCGCCCACAACCAGACTAGAATAGCCCTCGTTTAGGCCATTGGCAATGAGTGGTTTTAAGTTATACCACTGAAAGCGTGAGATGTCCTGAAATTCGTCGATCAAAAAATGGCTGTAAAAAGCACCCGTTTTTTCATATACAAAAGGAGTATCATTGTCCGCAATAATCTTACGAAGGAGTAGCACCGTATCTGACACAAGCATCGTATTATGCTGAGAACGGTAGTCGTTGAGTTTCTCTAACAACTGGGTAGTAATGCCAAATGCGTAGATAAAGTGCCGCGCCGCTAGGGCTGTGTAATAGTTACGGTAGTAGATATTATAAAAATGGACCGCATTTTGTAGACAAGGCTGCAATGAGCTTCGCACCAGTGGCATTATGCGCTCTTTCTTATCAGACGTTCGCTTATACCACACTTCTACACGATCCAAAGCACGCAACGCCCGTTGAGAGGGGGGCCACTTGCGCTTAGTAGCCAAACCTGTTAGATAACCCATCACACCGGCTGCCCCATACAAGAAGTCATCAACAGCTAGACCTGCTTCTCTAATAGTGCTAACGGCTTGCCGGCCCAAACCTTGTAGGTAGTGCTCAAAGTGATCGATACGTTGATAGAGCGCCTGCAAAAAATGGGGTAAGGCATTGGGGTTGCTGGTGGCTTGCACTAGCTGCGCTTCGTACTCCCTAAAAGACTCTTTAAACAGCTCCTGCCCCAAAACAGTCAGCTCTCGTTTAAAATTCCAAGATTTCCCATCTAGAAGCTTATCCTCGGCAAATGCAACAAGCCAGTGCTGCAATTGTGGATCCTGACCAGCGGAAGTTACCAAGTCATCGATGGCGGCGGACAACACATAATCCTGGTCTAACTCCACACGAAAACTACGCTGGAGTCCAAGCTCATAGGCAAATCCTCGAATTATCTTCTGAAAGAAGCTGTCAATAGTGCTGACAGAAAAACGGGTATACTGGTGCAGTATATTGGATAAAACAGCCTGGGCACGTTTTTTTAGAACATCCTTACTCCATCCTTTGGCTTGCAGCAGCACCTCAGCCACTGGCGTGGGATTCCCTTGAGCCAAGTCATACAAATAGGCTAAGATGCGCTGCTTCATCTCTTGAGTCGCCTGGTTGGTAAAGGTGACTGCTAGAATTTGGGTGAATTTGTCTGGGTATTCTAGGGCTATATTGAGGTACTCTCCAACCAGCGTATGGGTCTTGCCAGCACCCGCGGAGGATCGGTAGATAGTGAGCTTTGCCAGGGGACTGGTCATGAGAGTGGCATATTCAAGAAGATAGAAACGCGCTACATATCAGTCCACAACTGCGTTAGAAAAGAGAACGCACACGATCAAAAAAACTACGCTCTTTCTTGCTAGGATTGGGAGTAAAGTTAGAGGAACCTTGCAAGACGGTAAGCATTTCTTGTTCTTCTTTGGTAAGCTGCTGGGGAGTCCACACATGTACATGAACCAACTGATCTCCCTTACTGTAGCTATTAATATCTCTAATTCCCTTACCACGTAAGCGTAGGACCTTCCCGCTTTGTGTACCCGCAGGAATTTTTACTTTCGCTTTCCCTGTAAGGGTAGGCACCTCAGCCTCGCTACCCAGTGCAGCATCAATAAAGCTGATATAGAGGTTATAATGAACATTCTTGCCTTCTCGCTTGAGGAAGTCATCTGGTGTTTCTTCAATCAGAATCAGTAAGTTGCCAGGTGCTCCACCACGAACAGGCACATTGCCTTTGCCGGTCATAGACAGCTGCATACCATGGCTAACACCAGCTGGAATCTGGAGCTTAAGTACTTCCTCTTTCAAGAGCCTTCCCTCTCCTTGGCAAGTTGGGCATAGCTCTGAGATCGTCGTACCCTCTCCGTTGCAGGCACTACAGGGGACCGTTGTCATCACTTGCCCCAGCATCGTGTTGGCTACCTTACGTATTTGCCCTGTTCCCTTACAGGTACTACAAGTAGCGATAGCTGTGCCGTTCTTTGCGCCATTCCCCCCGCACGCATCGCAAGTAACATAACGCTTTATTTTTATTTTCTTGTCAACGCCATTGGCTACTTCTTTAAGAGAGAGCTTGAGCTTAATGCGTAGATCAGTCCCTCTGCGCACTCTTGGCTGCCCCTGCCGGAAAAAGCTATCAAAGGAACCGCTGCCAAATATATCGCTGAACTGAGCAAAGGTTTCTTCCATGTGCATCTCGGGACCTCTGCCGTCAGGGCCACGTACCCCATCATGACCGAAACGATCATACTTCTGTCTCGTCCCAGCATGACTCAATACCTCATAGGCTTCTGCAGCTTCTTTGAACTTTTCTTCCGCTACTTTGTTATTAGGATTCTTATCAGGGTGGTATTTTAGCGCCACTTTTCTGTAAGCCTTTTTGATCTCTTCGGGGCTTGCATCGCGTTTGACACCTAATATCTCGTAGTAATCTCGTCGGGTCATTATGCTCCGGTTACAACTTTAGCAAATCTCAACACCTTCTCTTTCAGTAAGTATCCCTTCTCCAATACATCCAGCACCTTACCTTGCATTTCTGGGTCTTCTGTAGGCATCTGCGTAACCGCCTCGTGCAATTCAGCATCAAATAAGGTGCCTTTCTCTAGAGGCATGGTCTGCACTTCTTCTTGTTGCAGTAGGTGTACCAATTTTTCATAAATCAACTGTATACCATCTTGTGTAGCTTGGGCAATAGCATCGGCAGATTGCAGAGCCTCTAGAGCCCGCTCAAAGTCATCGACAATAGGTAATAATTTCTTGAGGACACGCTCACCAGCTGACTCTATAAGCATAAGTCTCTCTTTGGTGGCTCTTCTTCTGAAGTTCTCAAACTCTGAATACAGGCGGAGGTATTTCTCGTTGGCAGCTGCTAAGTCCTCTTTTGCCTTTTTTAATGCCTGGGACTGGGAGCTCCGCTTTTTTTTGTCATGCCCTTCTTCTTGCGCTATAGCAGTCTCTAGCGGCACCTGAGCGGGCACTTGGTCTTTTTTCATATTTTGTAGTCTACAAATAAAATGTCAGAAAGGGGTATAATTATATTTTAGGGAAGCAAATTCGTTACCAAAGTTGTGTCAATGTCAAAATGACATGGATGAGTGCTTCTGTGTGTACAGCAGCTGGAGAGAATTGCAGCAAGCAGTTCTCAACAAAGCCAATGCAAGGTATATTTTTTTATGCGATTTTTAAACCGACCAAATATGGAGCTTTACCTCCGTCAACTGTTGCAATAAATGGCCTGGGAAGGACTACGACGACGATTTGAAATTCACTTACGCCTAGAGCGTGCTTTATCACTGCAAACTGTAGCCGCTTACCTACAGGATGTAAACAAGCTGTGGACATTCTTACAACGAGACCATGCGCACATTCAGCCCTCGGACATAACTACGCAACATCTTCGGGCATTGCTAGCCTATCTCCATGCAGCGGACACCAGTGCTACTAGCCAGGCACGCATACTGTCCGCACTCCGGTCCTTTTTTAAGTTCCTTGTGCTAGAGGGGTATATGACTGAAGATCCCACAGCCCTTGTAGCCAGTCCTAAGACAAGCCGGAAGCTTCCCACCACACTGGAAGTCCACGAAATAGAGGCACTTTTCATGGCCATCGACCACACTAAACCCATGGGCATGCGCAATCGGGCTATACTAGAAACGTTGTATAGTGCTGGATTGCGTGTCTCCGAACTCATAGAGCTGAAGCAGAGTCACCTATACGCTGAAGAAGGCTTTCTGCGCATCTTAGGCAAGGGCAATAAGGAGCGCTTGGTCCCAATAGGGACAGCAGCGCTCAAGTACATACATTTGTATATAAAAGAGGTGCGATGCCACCTACCTTATCAAAAAGATTTTGCCGATCACATATTTTTGAATCGCAGAGGCAAGCGGCTGACGCGTCACATGATTTTTCTGATTGTCAAGGAATTGACGCAAAAAGTGGGCATCAGCAAACCCATTGGACCCCACACTTTTCGACACGCTTTTGCTACCCACCTAATAGAAGGTGGTGCAGACCTGAGAGCCGTGCAGGAAATGCTAGGTCATCAGTCCATTACTACCACCGAAATTTACACCCACCTAGACCAACATTATCTCAAGCAGGTCATTCAGGACTTTCACCCTCGGAGCTGACAAAATTAGGCGGTTGCTTGACTCAAATAAGACCGTCGCCAGGTGCGATAGCCATTACTAGCTAAGAAGATAAAAAGAGTATATAAGCCACAAAACACATAAATCCCTTTGTGATATAAGACTACGGAGTATAAGGCGTCTGCTACCACCCATAAAAGCCAGCTTTCTAGTTTTTTTCTAACTAGCATCCAGTGCGCTGTAAGGGCTACTATGGTGTGTAAAGAATCCCAATAAGGTAGGGCAGCAGAAGAGTAATAGGACAAGATACTTCCCAAAATAGTAGCACTGAAAACAACGATAAGTAGTATGCGCGCTAGGACGGTAGGCTTTGTTTTACTGATCTGCAAAGGCGTCTTATGCTTACCTCCATACAGCCACTGGTACCAGCCATAGCTATGAAATCCGACATTAAACATACTTTGCATACACTTAGCATACAGCCCTTCTGGATAATAAACAAAGAACGATATCATAGTCCCTATGATGCTTAAAGGACGCGCTAACACCTTCTCTCGTGTATCTAATACAATAGTGACAATCGCGAGCACAGCGCCTATTATTTGATAGTAAATGGTAGAGCTATATTGCATGTTTTAAGTCTGTTTTAGTGCCCAATGAACTGTACAAAGCATCGCCGCCCTACCTACGGTGTAGGGAGTTCTGATTCAGAAGTACAACAGATAAACTTCATGGCAAAATAAGGATTATGTCACCAATATACCCAATCGACAAACGATTGTAGATAATCTGCCACTCGTTTTGCGAATCCCCCGCCCAATGCTCCATCAATTACACGATGGTCATAAGAATGCGATAAATACATCCTGTGTCGGATAGCAATAGTATCTTCTCCTTGAGCATTTTCTAGGACAGCAGGTTTTTTAGTAATGGCCCCCAATGCCATGATAGCTACTTGCGGCTGTACAATAATCGGAGTCCCCATCAGGTTTCGGAAGGAGCCTAGGTTAGAAACAGTATACGTAGCGCCGGCCAACTCATCCGGAACTAACTGTTGGTGGCGTGCCTTGTGAACCAAAGTTTGTACGTTGTGGGCCAGTTCTACCAAAGTGAGTTGATCCGCATACTTGATCACGGGAACTATTAAGTTATTATTGGACAAAGCTACAGCCAAACCAACATGAATATCTTTTTTCTTGATGATTCGGTCCTTGGTTACCCAAGCATTCATCATCGGAAAATCTTTGATGGCTTTGATGATAGCTTGTAGCAATAGTACGGTATAAGTAAGCGACGTTCCCGTTCTCTGCTCAAAGTGCTCTTTGTTTTTAGTCCTCCACCGCACTAAGTCTGTTACATCGGCCTCTACAAACGAAGTCACATGAGGAACGGTCTGCCTAGAAGCTACCATGCGCTCGGAAATCATCAGACGTACCCTATCGAGCTGGATTACCTCGTCCTCAGGCGCAATAGACACAAAAGATACATCGGGCTCTGGTGGTTGCCCTACTGGCAGGCGGGGTTGTAGGTAAGCCAATAAATCATGTTTAGTGACCCGATTATTTTTTCCTGTACCGGGTATCTGGCTGAGTACCTGAGGGGCAATTTGCTCTTGCTGTGCTATATGGCGTACTAGAGGCGAATAGAATCTACCATCAGAGGGCTTGTGCACAGATGCTTGTGTCGCTAACGGAGGCTGTAGAGGACGGGCCGATGTAGGCTGCGAAGAAGATGCTGTTGGAATAGGTAGGACCGACGTAGCTTCTAGGGTTTCTCCCTCAGTCAAAATAAGAGCCAACGGAGCGCCTATTTTCACGATTTCCCCCTTTTGCACCAGTATCTTCTGAAGCCTTCCTGCATAAGGGGCGGGTACCTCGGAGTCGACTTTATCGGTGGCTATCTCCAATACAGATTCCTCTTCCGCAACTAAGTCTCCCTCTTGCTTGAGCCATTGAAGCACAGTAGCCTCCATGACACTCTCCCCCATGGCGGGCATGACCATTGTTACTGATGCCATAGTATACGGTGGGGTTATGATGAAGTCGCATTGCCCTATGCTCCTGCATCTTATTTACTGTGCATGGGCAGAAGAGGCACAGCAAAGGTAAGTTTAAGTATTGAAAGTCAGAAATTGTCCTATACAGTGCATTTAGTCTTTCAGAAAGATCGGCTGCTTAGTGGCATCAACGAAATCTCCAAGCGGTATGCTATTCAACTTGATTGCCCTAAAACAGGGTGAGGATATCATCGAGATACCTTCTATCGTTAGCAAGTCTAGGGACTTTATGCTGATCCCCTAATTTTCCTTGTTTCTTCAGCCATTGATAGAACAACCCTTGAGGTGCGCAGTGTACAACCGGCCTTGCTAGTACCAGATCTTGATAGCGCTTTGCCTCGTAGTCCGTATTAACTTGTTTTAGGGTAATATCTAGGATATCAATAAAGCGCTCCACATCGTTCGGAAGTTTCGTAAATTCAATGATCCACTCATGGCTTCCTGACTTGCCTTCGGCAAAGTAACAGGGGCCTGCTGTGTAGTCACTAAGACGAGCATCGGTAAACTGACACGCTTTTTCTATAGCTGCCTCTGCATTATCAATAACTACTTCTTCCCCAAAGACATTGATAAAGTGTTTGGTCCTACCAGTTATCTTGATTCTGAATGGTGACAGCGACGTAAACTGAATCGTATCGCCAATTTGATAACGCCATAATCCCGCATTGGTGCTAATAATTATTGCATAGACTTTTCCAAGAACGACCTCTTCCAGGCCAATAGCCTTCGGCTGCTCCTGCTCAATCTCATCCAACGGTATAAATTCATAAAAAATGCCATGATCCAGCAGCAGCAGCATGTCTTTTGCATCTACTTGATCTTGTACAGCAAAAAATCCCTCAGAGGCATTATAAACTTCTAAGTAATGTAACTCTTTTGATGAGATGGATTGAAAAAGAGCCTTATAAGGCGAAAAAGAGATTCCCCCGTGAATGAACAGCTCCAGCATAGGCCACACATCATGGATATAAGATTTGTTTTGTAAGGCCATAACCTTCTGCAGTAGCAACAGCACCCAAGTAGGTACACCTGCTATCGAGGTAACATTCTTGTCAGAAGTAATGCTGGCCAGCTTCTCAAGCTTTGCTTCCCATTCTCCCATCAAGGCAGTCGTCAGATCAGGTGTCCTGCCCCACTGTGCCCAAAAGGGTAGATTTTTCATAAGCACTGCTGATACGTCGCCGTAACGCACATCCGAACCAGGATGAGAGATACTAGGATATAGACTGCCTCCTAGACCAACAGTCTTACCTTGTGCCACGCAACTATCCGGATAGTTATTGATGTAAATCGCAAGCATATCTTTTCCTGCCTTGTAATGTCCCTCTTGTAGTGCTTCCGGCGATACAGGGATGAACTTACTGCTTGCATTGGTGGTACCTGAGGACTTAGCAAACCATTCGATAGCAGTAGGCCATAGTACGTTTTGCTCACCTTTGAGTATACGTTCTATGTAGGGATACAACTGCTCATAAGTATGTACAGGAACACGCGTTTGAAAATCTTTTATGCATTGGATGGAATCAAACGCAAACTTCTTTCCAAAAAATGTTTGTTGGCCTTTCTTGATAAGCTGCCGAAACTGACGTTCTTGTGTCTCAATGGGGTCATTTTTAGAATACGCTAAGTTGGATAATCGTTTCTTGGCAAGAAAATTAAATGATCTTTGTAATAGTTGCATAAAACATTGTAATTAGAATAGTCTATGACCGAGTACTCAACGATGCTCCCTAAAGAGACCAATCAAGGCATCTATGATAAATTTTTTGACTGCTTCCAGTACGCTAAAATAGCAAGCTTCACCTAACTACGACGCTGTTGCGTCGTAGTTAGCGAACGCTGACTTGAAAAAAGTCTACGACTAAGTAAGCGCTACAACAGCCAACCCAGCAAAAACCTAGACACAATTTATTACCTTGCGTATCTGAAATAAATGAGCATACTTGCCTTGCAGATGCTCCTATTTAAGAGGCTGCTTCGTAATTGTCCAGTCTATCCAATTTAAATTTTTTACACTTATGGACTCTTTATCTCTTACGTTACTACTGGGCACCACGCTTGTCAGTGCATTTGTGTTTCTACATTTTGTGCCTATCAATTTATGGATTACAGCCCTATTCTCTGGCGTTCGTGTTGGGCTGTTCGAATTGGTATTTATGCGCATCCGTAAGGTACCCCCACGGGTGATCGTAGACTCCTTGATCACAGCCACCAAAGCAGGCCTCAGTGTGACCACCTCAGAAATTGAAACGCACTACTTAGCAGGGGGGCACGTCCCTTCAGTGATACGGGCGCTCATCTCTGCGGATAAAGCCAATATTAAGCTCTCATTCAAACAAGCTACTGCTATTGACCTAGCAGGCCGCGATGTATTTGAAGCAGTACAAATATCGGTAAATCCCAAAGTGATCAACACGCCATCAGTGGCTGCTGTAGCTACTGACGGTATTCAGTTGATTGCTAAAGCGCGGGTGACAGTGCGGGCTAATATTCAACAACTCGTAGGTGGTGCTGGTGAAGAAACTATCTTGGCCAGAGTGGGCGAAGGCATTGTAACTTCCATTGGTTGTGCGCAAACGCACAAAGAGGTACTGGCTAAGCCTGACCAAATCTCTAAGCTGGTGCTGGACCGAGGTCTGGATGCAGGTACTGCTTTTGAGATTCTCTCTATCGACATTGCTGATGTAGATGTAGGCGATAACATCGGTGCTAAGCTCCAGATAGATCAAGCCAATGCAGACTTGAGGGTGGCAGAGGCTAAGGCAGAAGAACGTAGAGCCATGGCTGTAGCAGTAGAACAAGAGATGAAAGCCAAGTCACAAGAAGCACGGGCACAGGTGATTCTGGCTGAAGCCGAAATACCCAAGTCCATGGCTGCAGCTTTCGAAAAAGGCAACCTAGGAATTATGGACTACTATCGTATGCAAAACATTAAAGCAGATACCAGCATGCGTAAAGCGATTTCAGAGGAGGAGGTGAAACCAATAAGAGAGGAGGAGTAAGTTGCACATTAGCTAGTCAAGCCTTAATAACTCATTTCTAAACTTAATACTCAGCGAGGCCTACGTAGTTTGCCCTCGCCGGGCAGGCGTTCCTTTTTGTCTACCACACAAAAAGGAACCGAAAAAAGTCACCGCTGAGGGAACCGGGCTACCTTGGCTGGTCCCTTTGAATACCGTAACGTAGCATGGCCTAAGTCAATAAAATGATCCTTGCTTAAGAGACAACTAGCTACTAGCTATGTTCCTAACCACGCGACTTGTGCATCAGCTCATTGCCTTGATAAAGCCACTAGGTAGGTGGACAAGAATCGTTTGTTGGGCATGGTCTATGTGTGTAACAATATCCTCGTGGTAAGGAATAAGAAGCTCTTGGTCTCGACAGGCGATGGCCAAAAGCTTTTGCTGAGAAGAAGGTGTATAGATAGCTTGTACGGTGCCTAAACTTCCTTCCTGAACATCTACCACACGGTAGCCAAGGACTCTGTCTAGATGCACTTCTCGGAGAGGCAACTGAGGTAGCATACCCTGTGGTACAAATATGAATCGGCTTTTCAAATCATGGGCATCCTTAGGATCATCCACGCCTTCTAGCTTGAGAATGGCTTTGTGGTGCTGCCAAAAAAATCGCTCTATGCTATAAGGAACCAGGGTGTGGTTGATTTGAATAAATAGGCTGCTTAGGCTACTCAAGTCGGGTATATCATCATAAAGCTTAACCACCAAGTCCCCCCGAAGGCCTTGCTTCCGCTGAATTACGCCTAGCTCCATGTATTCTGTGGTGTCCATAGGAAAGCAAAAGAATCGATAGACTTACCCTTGCAGCAATATATCTTGTACTATTTTTCTATCATCAAAAGGATGACATATACCCTGTATTTCTTGGTAATTCTCATGTCCCTTGCCAGCTATCAAAACTATGTCATGTGGCTGTGCCAGTTGGCAAGCTACTTTGATGGCTTCGGCCCTATCGATAATCGTCATGGCCCGCTGCTGCTGTTCAGGTGTCATTCCTGTTTTCATATCTCGAATGATTGCTTGCGGTGCTTCGCTACGAGGATTATCGGATGTGAAAATGACACGATCACTCAACCTCAACGCAATTTGTGCCATGCGTGGTCGCTTCGTTTTGTCTCGGTCTCCTCCACACCCTACGACAGTAATAATGTGACCTGACTTACTCCTAATTTGATGGATGGTCATTAGCACATTCTTCAGAGCATCAGGCGTATGGGCATAATCGACAATGGCATCGAAGCCTGCCTGAGTATGCATAGGCTGAAATCTACCTTGTGTAGGAGGTAGTGTGGATAAAGCAGTGAGTGCTTCCTGATCGTCGACTCCAAGGAGTCGAGCAACCGCGTAGGCAGCAAGGACGTTATAAGCATTAAAAGTACCCACCAACTGAACCCAAACAGGCCGATTGGCTATGTATAGCTCTAGCCCCTGCATCGTATTCGTAAGAATCTTGGCCGTAAAGGTAGCAGGTGCCCTGATAGAAAAACTGTGAACTGTAGCCTTGGTGTTTTGTATCATCACTACACCACGCTTATCATCGACATTGCACAATGCAAAAGCACCCGCTGGTAAGTCATCGAAAAGCTTCTTCTTGGCTTGAATATAGGCGTCAAACGTTAGGTGGTAATCCAGATGGTCGTGTGTAATGTTCAAAAACACAGCGCCAGCCAGTGCTAATCCTGCTATACGCTCCTGAACAATGGCGTGTGAGCTTGCCTCCATAAAACAATACTGGCAACCCTGTGCCACCATACGTGCTAACAGCGCGTTGGTCTGAATAGCATCTAATGTTGTTAAGGTAGTGGGTATTGTTTGCGTATCAACCTTATTATGAATGGTAGAGAGCATACCCACACGATAGCCTAGCTGCCTGAAAAGTCCATAGAGCAAGTGGACCGTACTCGTTTTTCCGTTAGTCCCCGTCACCGCTACTAATTTCAATTGGGTAGAAGGACGACTATAAAAATTAGCGGCGATAATGCCTAGGGCTTGTGCCGTGTCTTGTACTACCACATAGGTGACATGGCTTACGGGGTCATCAGGCATGGATTCACAAACTACGACTATACTTCCTGCTGCAATAGCTTCCTGAATATGGTCGTGTCCATCTACTTGAGTTCCTCTAAGGGCTACAAACAACGTAGCCTTGTTGATGGTACGAGAATCAAAACTAACGGCCTGGACTCGGACCGCTTGATGACCGATAAGTTTATGAACGGTAACACCTTGGAGTAGGGCGGATAGTGAGTAGTCTTTTGTCAAGTTTATGGAAGCTAGTGGTTGGCAAATGGCCGAGTAGGTACTAAACTAGTTACCCCCTAAGAAAGGGAGAATTCATCGAATATTAAGCGCTAGGAGCGCTATTTTTTCATTTACTTCAAAAGTAGGCTAGCAAAAAACGTAAGAAAAGCACAATTCCCCTCTAAAACCTTGCAAAAAATGAGGGGCACCTCGCCGGCGGGGGCAATCACGGCCTGCGGGTTTTTTAACGTGCTCTCCACCAAGGCGACAATTTTGCATTGCGGAAAATGTTCAAATCTGCGTGGCAGACAAAAAGGAATGCCTCCCCGGCGAGGGGATACCACGTATGCATCGCTGAGTACTAAGATGGGAAATGAGTTGTTAAAGCTCAACTAATTAGGAAAGAAGTAACATCAGCTGTTTCCCTTCCTACGCTGCCTTCTGGTGGGAGCGTTTTTTCTTTCTTAAGAAAACGTGAGTTTGCTTCACTTTTATCAGATTGCTCAAGTTTTCCTGACTTATCCCAATCTATCTTTGCTGATGCCAATGAGGACAAAAGGTTATTTATTAGATCCCTCAAGCTTTTTGGCAAATAATAATGATCATAGTAATCACCAGAAGCAACAGCATTTTTTTCTTTTACGACTTCATAAGGTATTATCATATGTATGTGTTGCTCATATTGATAAGTCTCAACATCATCTCTCGATACAGTTTTCTTACGTTCGGTTAGGTATTGTGTCGGCTTAGCTACATCTCCCTTTTTAAGATTGACCGCAGTACTATGACGTTGCCCCATTTTTAGGACCATTTTTAAGTAGAGATTCCCGTGTTCCTATA
>WTJV01000021.1 GCA_011524725.1 Amoebophilaceae bacterium
TTCTTGGCCCGATATAACCTCCGTCCGTGCAGACCGGACTCGTAAACGGCCAGACGTGGTAAACAGGCCGCAGGTTATGGTGGCAACTTCAGCGTTTGGATGTGGAATTGACACTCCGTCAGTGCGTTGCGTCATGCATCTTGGACTGCCGTCAAGCTTGTTGCATTACGCGCAAGAAAGTGGACGTGCAGGGAGAGACGGATTACGGGCAGAGTCGATTGTAATGCATGCACCGCTGCACTACTCACAAACATATCAAAAAAAGGGTCAGAATCAGTGTTCGGTGCACCTTCATTGCTTGTCAATAATGACAATTGCAGACGCTGGATACTGGACTATTTCATGGATGGGTGCGGTGGTGACAGGTTGACTTGCGAGCAGCGCGATATGGAACTGTGCGACAGGTGTCGTGAACGAGTTTCCAACCGTGTGTCAGTCCCGGCGGATAATGCCGCACCGCCGACACCACACGCTGATGGCTCTGGTGGTCGTGACGCATGGGCTGCTCGTGCGCCTACAGGCAAGCATGGTGTAAGTAGTTCAGAAAGCAGAGCGACGACAACTGCACCGAGCACGCACAACTCCGACTCGGAATTGACCACCACACATAGCCGTTCCGATGCACAAAACGGGTTGAGTGGGACAGATTTCATAACTGGTGAGTTGGTTTGGTGGTTGGTTATCTTGCTAAAGTTTTCGAACCTTTATTATTTATGTGCCAGATCTAAGTGATTGCTTTTTGGTTTTTTACACAAAAATTATTCAACCACACAACACAATTATTCAACGTTTGCGAGCAAGCTTGAAACATAGAGAATTACACAATTACCACTCAACTAATTAAACTAACTCTATAAAATCTCACTATGGAACAAAAGTATATTGATGGCTCAGATCATTTCGACTAGTTCGTTTTCTATTCTTCATTAAAGCAATAGATAGCTGAGAGCACAACTAATAGACAAAAGTCTTAGGGTCTATGACGTTGCAAGGCGCACCTTCTGGATGATAAAGTTCCCCATCCGTTTTGACGATTGAGCTTGCGAGCGTAAGTGCCGAAGCAAACCCTCCTTCATTCCAACCTCCTGCCCCATAAGCATCTGAGATGCTGAGGTGCACCTTCGGTCCCTCGCGAGTCTCCAATTCTTTCCACCAATTAGCAACCGAGCTGTAGCCTTTAATCTCATCAGGCAACGGAAAATTATACGGAACGCCAAATTCTGATTCATTTGACCATTTGACCAAAGTAGTCTCGGTAATCATGTTTAACATCCGCTTCCACGCATCCTCATACGTGTTACCTTGAACAATGGACCGAATGTCATCTTTGCATACCTGCAAGATTTCCGTTGTATTCTTTTGATCTAAGAGACTGCAGATCGTATCCCAAGCGTACTACGCAACAAGCGAGCTGTATTGATGTGGTAGTACCACATTAATACAGCTCGCTTGTTTTGACTCTTAGCAGGCAACACATAAACCTGCTGAATTTTCTTGTCGGAAATAAGCGTAAGGGGGAAGTCGTCTTTTTTGATTTCCTCAATTGTAGAAACATCGATAATTGCAAACAGCTTACCGGAACGTCCATCTGAGCCAGTTTTCATCGCCTCGAAAACCGAACGATCGATGAAATTAGAAAGACCATGAATTTTGCGCGCAGCTGGGAATGTCGTTCCAACAATAATACGATCGCTCTTATATACGTTTCCATCTCTTACACTTACCATGATTTTTTCGTTCGTCGGTTCGTGAACCCTGGTTGCAGTTTGGTTCAATTTGATTTCAACGCCTGTTTCCTCTGCTTTCTTGCCGAGTCCTTGAACAACTTCTTGAGGCGAAACAAACCGATCTCTCGAATCCTCATTCTTTGTGATATAGAATTGACAGTCCTCAAAGCCATTTACGATCACACGCATTATAAGAAAAATCGAAGCGGGATTGAATGCGCCGAATCCACCCGTTCCAATGCCAAGCATATCGAAAATCCTGAAATCCGTCTTAGACCATTTGCTTTCGAAAACAGTTTGTACAAGCTCACCGAAACTCTTACCCCTGAAAGTGTCGTACCATAACTGAGTTTCCTTTTTCTTGTAACTTTTTTCTCCAAGCGATTTTCTGATTTCATGCCAACCCTTCAAATCTCCAAAGCCATTATTCAAGAAATCATTCCAATGATTCAAGACAGGCCTTAACAATTTCGGCACATCAGAATTTGGATTCCAAATTTCACGAGTAGATTCGTAAGCAACCAATGTGGTTACTACACCTGGATTCGGAAATTTGTGCGTAAGATCAAAACCAAGCTCGGCAATAATTTGACCCCATGTGGCTTGTCCACGGCCGAAACGCATCATACCCATAGCAAGTTCAGTTCCATCTTCCATACGATTGCTCAAAGCGCATCCCGCTAACTTACCTTTTGCTTCCAGCACAGTCACATCCGCTCCCGCAAAACGCAATAAAATGGCAAGGTAGAGCATGCACTGCCCTCCACCAATGATGGTGTATTTTTTTCATCTAGTCCACGTCCGATAGACGAAAACATACTGCCATGCGACAGCATCCAAGGGACGAAGTTACAATACGGCGTATCCATGAGAGGTGTCGGTACTGTTAGCGTGGTACCAGTCATCGTGATAGTTGACGTGATAGTTGACAGATAAGACTGTAAAAGTTGCACACGCAGAAGTGTTGACAAGAGAAAAAAAGAGACGCTTGTAATTTCCTAAATTTATAGACCTGTAGCACCCACTTTTTTCGCTTTCGCTCACAAGTTCGCTTGCAACTACAGACGCCACACGTGTGCAATACCGACATATTACCATAAATAAGAAGGTCTGCTCAGTTGCTTGGCGCTCCATAAATCTCAACCGACCATCAAGAAACCATGTTTACCTGGCCAAAGCCGACAAGCAAATCGCCAAATACGCCTCGTATACTGGTAGATTATGATACCGAATTCGAAGAAGACCTCGAAACCGCGATTACTGCCGACAAACTTGAAGAAATGGGATTGACTGAAAAACAGAAGAATACCTTTGTGCAGAACATATACAGGACTGCACAAAATATACATAACGAAGACGCTCTCAGCTCGCACAAAATATCTGCTACGGAATTTCGCGATAAATTCAAGGTATTTGTTTCATCTAACTAAGGAACGTCACAAAATTATGGAACCTTCCCGGACATTTCAACGGATCCAAACCTGATTGATCAGATACCAGATGGTACAGTGCTTCAGCTATTCCAACTTTGCTTTACTTATTTATGCTAGATAGTAAAGCGCTTCGACTATCCCCACTTGCTTTACCCAGGTAAGAAAATGAAAAACAAAGATGTCATAACTAGACGTGTTTATTCAAATCTAACGACTTTCTTGTAGCTCAAAGGCGCATAAGGAAATCTGGGATCACGGTAGACAGGCAGAGTTACCTTGACGTCAGTGGTGTGTGCGCTTGCGGGATCGCACTTCCAAACTACAACAGACTTGGTGGCAGGCATATGCCTGCCCCCAAGTCTGTTGTAGTCGAGAGTTTAGGCCTTTGATGATATCATGAAAGGCCTAAACTCTCGACCATTAGGTTGTTCACAATTAACCTTTGCGGAGTCAACATTGACAAAAAGATTATCATGGCAGCTTTCACATAACCAAGTAGTAAGCTGCTCACCCGTAAAAAATCCTGAACAACATAGAATCCGTGAAAACCGGAGCTTCCACAATTGCCACAGCTTACCGGGCGTTTCGTAGAATTTGAGTCCGCCATTCTTGACTTGACTTGCAGAATATCAAACGAAAATAGTTGTCCAGCCGGTTAACCATATCCCCAAGCCTGTTCGATTTATAGACCTGTAGCACCCGCAAAGCGAAGCGGGCCTGAGAGCGAAAGCAAAAAAAGTGGGTGCTACAGGTCTATATTCCAGCCACACCAAATACTATCAATCGCCTTGCGTCATTTTTGAAACATCACAAATCGCACGAATACATGAGTACAGTCACACAACTACACTTGCATTATCAAACGCACCCGCCCCCACCTCAATCCGATCACCTGGACTCGTTACCGAAAAATTCACCCCTCCTCGATGGTAAGTCTGACGTCGGACTTCCCCCCCCACTCCGTCGGACTCACCACCGAACACCCAAAACTGACAAAAACTTGACTTCGCCATTCGACATATCTCATCGAAATATGCTTCCTCAACCCCCTTACAA
>WTJV01000052.1 GCA_011524725.1 Amoebophilaceae bacterium
TTTTCTTCTCTGAAAGTCCTGCCAGCGCAGCGTCGGGAAGACACGTGTTTTCACCACTCTTGGTAATAAGAATACGTATGTCTAATATAGAACAAAGCTTTGACTTGATTCATTTGTTTGTATAAACAACTTACCATTCTCGATTTTAAAATCCGATATCAAGTCGAAAGCCCCGCTCTTTAAAAGCTTACCTTTAAAATCAACTACCCTAAAGTAAGCTTCTTCCAATAAGAGTAATGTATTTACGTCAAGTAGGTGTAAGCCTACTAGAGGAGTAGTAATTTCAAAAAATACTACGGTATTTAAGTACTCATCTAGGAAATAGATCCGTTTTCCTGTTTCTAGAACATATATATTGTGGTCATGCCAAAACAAAAAATTTAGGTTACTTTCACTCTCATCACTATCGAAGGATAAAACGAATTGTTTTTCCTTTGTCAGTGAGTCATAACAAACGTAACAGAGATGATTATCTCCAAATGTTTCATCAACAGATAAAATATTCTTAGCCACCTGATTATTTAGAAATTCTTTTCTCTCTTGAAAAGAGGAGAATGTAAAAGCCTTCACATACCTATTTCTGATTATTTGTTTCATTTTATCTTCCTCCAAACAGTTTTACGGTTATTAATTTGTTGCCTTCCCAAATACTTTCCATTTTAAGCGCTCCGTTAGGACCCATTAACATAGATTCTCTTGCATAACGACCATTACTTTGAAGTATTCCTTGAGTATCTCGATATACGCTTTTTAAGTGATTCTGTAATAAGGATCTTCTTACTGTGTTATCATAGATACCAACACTCTGTAGTTGTTTAAGCATCGCTCTCGAGCGTTCAATATTGTGCACTGGTCCTGTGGCTTTGCCAAACAGATATTCTAACTTAGTTCCGATGTGTGCCTTGTTCTGCTCAACAATTTTCGTTGCTTTTGTAGCATCTTTGACTCCCCCCTTCACGCCCCTGCTCACCTTCTTAAACCCCTTAGCCGCGACCTGGTGGAAGACCATGCGCCCACCCACATCGGTGAGTAGGTTGATAGTGAAGTTAGCTAAATAATTGGCTTGTTCCTGCGTGATATCTTGATCATGCTTAACGAAGAATTTCGCTAAGTTCTCCTTTACCTTCTCTATACTACCGCCAGCTAGCTTCATGATTTTGTTGTAGCCGTAGTTGGCGAGCAAGAAGGTTGTCAGGCCTGCTGGTGTGAGGTTCTTGAACTATAGGGCGCTCTGCTGGCTTTCATTAGAAGCTAATTACATTCTTTACGAATAAGTTTGTGTGTTTTAGAGACTAAGCTTTTCATACATCATACGCACTGCAAACTACACTACTTTTTAGTTGATACTATTATCGTAATTCCTTTACTGGTAAGCCTCCTTTTAGCTCTGCTTTTTCTATCGCTTCTAACCAGTAATCCCATAACAAAGGTTCCGCTGATTTACCATCTTCTAAATACTCCATACCACTAAGAATTTCTCCCAAAGCATCGGACTTAGTCATTTCATAAAACTTTTCTATAAAATAAAATAGAGCCTCATAACCCTTTTTTGTAGTGATTATCTTCTTATTCTTCATTACTTGGGTGTTTGTTTTTTCCTTAATCCATTTGCCTTGCTAAAACTTCTAGGTATTTCGTGGATACCTGCTCCTGTGATTTCCCCTTTTTTGTTAACTGTGGAATAAATTTGTCTTCCATTTGCGTTAATTTTAGCGTACCATTTTACGCCGAATCTATCTACACCTAACAAATGCTTTGGATTGCTGGATAGCTCTATAAGTAGACTTCGATTTGCTTTTGTATCTAGTAACTTCCCCGGTTTTTTACTAAATATATGATTGGACCTCTCGGGGGTAATTATGGCCTTGGTAAAGCCAATATCCCTCCCCACGCCCTTGCTCATTCCCTTCACGCTCCTCCTCACCTTATTGAACCCTTTGGCCGCCACTTGGTGGAAGACCATGCGCCCACCCACATCGGCGAGTAGGTTGATAGTGAAGTTAGCTAAATAAGTGGTTTGCTCCTGCGTGGTGTCCTGGTCATTTAACTATGGGTTGATACGACTTATAGAGTCAAATCTATGGTCACTGGAACTAGGATGTGCTTATCGGCTATTTGATGCATTATTCACGTAGTTTAAGAAGGTTTGATAAACCCCTTCACTAGAATCTGATTTTGCATTAGGCATGTAATAAATAAAATCTTTCCATTCTTCAGGATAATCAAATCTTGACCATTGTAACTCAATATCTCTCAGTTTTTCTTTTATTGATTTTTGGGACTGCTTGATAGTTAATAGTGCGCTCTTCTGCCAGTACTTCATTGCTTGTTCTTCTTCTAATTCTCCTTTTTCCTTAATTAAGGAAAGAATCATATTTCTGTCATCCTCGTTCACGTTGAGTTCAACTAATAAGTCTTCATTGCAAGTTAATTTCTCTGAATATTCATTCGTAAGTCTGACTACTTCATGGGGAGTGAGCCAATTTTTTTTCAACCCAACAAACAGTACGCCCCAGGTTATCTCCAAATTACCTTTTAGTTTCATTTAGCAATTTGATTAGGAATACCATTGACAGTACCACCGGGAATAAATCTTCGATGGGTTACTTTTGTACCTTCAACTACCCACTCAAATATTTCTGAACTACCATTTAATGAGCCATCTATTTGCCAAAGGTTTCTTACAACTCCATCACCTCCTCTTAACCTAAATTTGGTTGCTTGGGAGGCATAGTTATCTATCAAGTCTGTAAAGAAATGTTGAGCATCATCAACATTAAGACTTTTGTATGCTGCCGAACCTGTTCTCTCTCCAATATTTACATCGTTTAAGACTGGTTTACCCTCCTTAGACGCAATATTATTATCAGCATTCTACACGCTTGAGCCGCTCCCCACGTCCTACCTTAGTTGCTGACGATTCGGCCACCCACATCGGCGAGTAGGTTGATAGTGAAGTTAGCTAAATAATCGGCTTGTTCCTGCGTGATGTCCTGATCATGCTTGACGAAGAATTTCGCCAAGTTCTTTTTACCCTTCTCTATACTACCCCCGCTAGCTTCATGATTTTGTTATAGCCGTAGTTGGCCAGTAAGTAGCTGCCTACGACTATAGCTCCTGTGCCTACGCCTACCACTACGCGCGGGTCCTTGAGCAACATAGCCACTACAGCTGCAGTGCCTGCATTCGGCAATAGGCTTGCCAGTTTAGGGTGCTGGGCTACAAAATCGTCTATCGTCACGAGTGCACTTGTCGTGTTGGCCCATCCGCCGCTACCCCTTCTCATCTAGGGACTTCACTGCATGGTGCAGGTTGGAGGTGTGCTCAGAGCGCTCTAGGTGCTTGGCTACTTTTTCTCTGAGTTCGGCGCCACTTTTGACTTGGTCTAATTGAGAAGCTACAGCGTCGTAACAGCAGTTGTTCTTGCCGCTGACGGTGGCTCTTGCAATACTTTAAATGGACAGTGACTTGAGTTTGTTAGCTACGTCGTAACGGACTGCATTGTTTGTGCTACACCCAATTTCTTTGTCTTCGATACTTTGTAAAAGAGAGACTATTTCAATAAGAGTACAACCCGCTAAGAGCTTTTTCATTATACGACTGACGTAAGCATCATACTCATCTTCTAGATCTATAATGTACTTCACACCAATTGGGTCCCAATCTCGGATTAAGATAGACCGCACTTCAGCGATTAGTTTTTTATAGTACCCTCTTTTATTCACTGTTTCACTGCATTTAAAACCTCTAATATGTCTTTTTTAAACATAGATGTTGGGTAACTAGTTACAACTCTACCGTTGGAATTTAGCACTACTACTGCTTGTTCAGTTAAATACAGATAATTTCCCCCACTTTGTTGTAAAACAATAAGTGGCTCGCGGACGGTATTGATTATGGTTGAAGATGGCAAAGCTCTCGTGATAGACTGATTAAGCCCGTGGGTAGATACATCACTTA
>WTJV01000020.1 GCA_011524725.1 Amoebophilaceae bacterium
TTAGGGCGTGAGCTTGGTGCCGCGTCAGGCGCAAAGCGAGGCACTGTCTGAGCACGCCGTAGGTGTGCGAGTTTGGCTCGTCTGCGCCTAAGAGCAAGCCAAGGTAGGCCGTTTCCCTGAGCGGTGACTTTTTTCGGTTCCTTTTTGTGTGGTAGACAAAAAGGAACGCCTGCCCGGCGAGGGCAAATCACGTATACTTCGCTGAGTACTGTGCTTGGAAGTGAGTTATTAAGGCTCAACTAAATAGCCACTATGATAACATCCGAAGAGGGGGCTCATGGCGTCATGGGGGGAGAAAACTAACCAATGAAGAAATTAATTTTTTGCAAGCCCATGGATGGAAAATACCCGAGTGATAGCTATGCCTTTACAGCTAGGCAAAAGTCTATCATCAAAAAATGGATACGAGTTGAGATAGCTGAGAATGATAAACTATTGGAAGATGGATTTGATATCCATGTAGATCAGATATGTAAAAGAAAAGGGAGATACAAAAAATATTGGATCTCTATGGCTATAAGCTTAGCGTATTATGCCAGTCAGTATCTTCAAGAGATTGGAAGAGCTGATATTGTGGGTATCGTAACTATATCTCTATATGCTAACGAACAATTTTTGATGGGGGTTGATTTAAAAAACCTAGAAACTGTACACACGGAATTTGGTACAACCCTTCCATCATTGTCTATATACTATAGAAAAAGTAATGTTCACCAAGATGCTATCAGCTTAGGAGAGCTTTTTATCGGCCGGAAGCCATTTAGGGCTCTTGGTTATGAGTACTTTATAAAAGAGGACCTTATAAAAAGAGAACCTGTAGCACATGGCAGAGGAGTGGTTCTAATGCCTACAATAACGTAAGTATAATAGCTATTCAATAAGGAAGAAACGGATCCTTTACATAATCTGGCTAGCCGCTCTCTTCCGAAGAGATGATCAGACGGCGCGAGCTGTGTGAAGAGGTAGTTGATGGGATCATGGAGGGAGGGCCTACGCTCGGTGCTGGCGCTGCTGCCAAGCTAGCAGGGAAGGCGCCTAAAATGGTCAAAGCAACCAAGGCTGCAGGAAAAGCGGCACAGAAGTGGGTGAAAGCTGCGGTAAGAGTACTGAAAAGTAATCAAGCTGCGAAAAGGGTAGCCAAGACAGTAGCAAATCAATGGCAAAACGGCAGCGAATGTGGGGAAAAATGTAACGCAAGCCCCTCAAAAAGTAACGCAAATTACCGAGGTGAACTAAGGTGAACGAGAGAGATACGCACTGATCATCCAACGCACTAATCCAGGAACCCATAAAAGATGAATGGCACGATTTTTGAGAGATAATGGAAATAACTCATTTACGCTACCCATTAAATTCATATCAGTGCCATGAACCTCAACCAATACACCATCAAGGCGCAAGAAGCTATCCAGAATGCGATAAAGATCGCTGAAGAACGCCAACAACTATCTATAGAGCCAGGACACCTGCTTCTATCAATACTACAGACAGGGGAACATAGTATGGACTTCTTATTGAACAAGCTTAACGCCAACCGAGCTGTACTCATACACAAGCTAGATGATCTTGTGAGTGGCCACCCCAAAGCTTCTGGGCAACAACCCTACCTCTCCAGCGACAGTAATACTGCGCTGCGAAAAGCGGAGGGCTATCTAAAAAATTTTAAGGATGAATTTATTACGATAGAGCACTTACTCTTAGGTTTATCAGTAGGTAGTGACAAAGTAGGGCGCCTCATGCGAGAAGTGGGATTAGAAGAACCATCTTTAAAAAAAGCTATACAAGAACTAAGAGGCACTAATAAAGCCACCGACCAGAATGCAGAAGCCAAGTACAGGTCTTTGGAGCGGTACTCCAAAAATCTAAACGAACTGGCCAAAGCAGGTAAGATAGATCCTGTCATTGGCAGAGACGAGGAAATCAGGCGAATACTACAGATCCTCTCTAGAAGGACCAAAAATAATCCATTACTACTGGGTGAGCCCGGAGTAGGAAAAACAGCCATTGTAGAAGGACTAGCTCAAAGAATCATTGATGGCGATGTACCGGAAAGCATCAAGTCTAAAACAATTATTGCGCTCGACATGGGGCTCTTAGTAGCCGGAGCCAAGTACAAAGGGGAGTTTGAAGAACGCCTGAAGGCAGTCATCAAAGAAGTAACTGAATCGGCGGGAGAGATTATCCTCTTCATCGATGAGATACATACCCTAATTGGTGCAGGGGCTTCCGGAGAAGGCGCCATGGATGCTGCCAATCTCCTCAAGCCTGCTTTAGCACGCGGAGAACTACATGCCATCGGTGCTACGACACTAAAAGAGTATCAGAAATATATCGAGAAAGACAAAGCATTGGAAAGAAGGTTCCAAACTGTTATGGTCGAAGAGCCTACCCCCGAAGACGCTATTTCGATTCTGCGAGGTATCAAGGACAAATATGAGCTACATCACGGGGTTAGGATCAAAGATGACGCTACCATCACAGCGGTACAGCTCTCACACCGCTACCTACCTGATCGCTTTTTGCCAGATAAAGCCATCGACCTCATGGACGAAGCTGCTTCTAAGCTCCGCATAGAAATAGATTCCATGCCAGAAGCATTGGATGAGCTGCAACGTAAAATTATGCAACTAGAGATCGAGCGAGAAGCCATTCGAAGAGAGAAGAACAACGAAAAAGAGGGATTGCTTTCCAAAACTATTGCTGAACTCGTTGAAAAGCGTAATACCCTCAATGCTAAATGGCAGCAAGAAAAATCTTTTATTCAAGCCGTCAGAAAAAAGAAAGAGCGCATAGAGCAGCTTAAGCTAGAAGCAGAGCAGGCAGAACGTGACTTTGACTATGGAAAAGTGGCCGAGATACGGTATGGGAAAATTGCAGCCATAGAAAAAGAGTTAACAAACCTGCAGCAACAGGAATATACAGATGGTCATCCTATGCTTAAAGAGGAAATCGGACCCGAGGACATTGCCGAAGTAGTGGCTAGGTGGACGGGTATACCGGTTGCCAAAATGCTCCAGGGCGAGCGAGATAAGCTACTGCAATTAGAAGAGGCACTAGGAAAAAGCGTGGCAGGACAAGAAGAAGCTATCAGTGCTATCGCCCATGCTATACGTAGAAGCAGAGCAGGCTTGCAAGACCCTAATCGACCTATTGGTTCTTTTATATTCTTGGGTACTACAGGAGTAGGCAAAACAGCATTGGCCAAGACGCTAGCTGGGTTTTTATTCGACGACGAAAATGCCATGGTACGCATCGATATGTCAGAGTATCAAGAACAGCATGCCGTCAGTAGACTCATAGGGGCTCCCCCAGGATACGTAGGCTATGATGAAGGAGGGCAACTGACGGAAGCTGTCAGGAGGCGGCCCTATGCTGTCGTATTACTTGATGAGATCGAAAAAGCCCATCCTGATGTATTCAATATTTTACTACAAGTATTGGACGATGGTAGATTGACAGATAGCAAGGGACGAGTGGCGAACTTTAAGAACACGATCATTATTATGACTACCAACCTGGGGGCCCATCTGATTCAAGAGAATTTGGCTAACTTGGATAATAAGAACGTACCAGTCCTACTTGAAAAAACAAAAAATCAAGTGTTTGAGCTACTCAACAAATCCATGCGGCCTGAATTCTTAAATCGCATCGACGAAATCATCATGTTCAAGCCACTTTCTAAAGAAATAGTCAAACAAGTAGTGGCTATACAACTCCAGCTACTACAGCAGCGCCTACAACAGAGCGATATCAAGCTGCTCATTGATATGCCAGTGATTGAATACCTCAGTCAAGAAGGATACAACCCACAGTTTGGGGCCAGGCCTTTAAAACGGTTCATACAAAGAGTCATCCTCAACGCACTTTCCAAAATACTACTGGCGGGTGAGGTCAACCAAAGCTTGCCTATTCAGGCTTCCCTGACGGAGCAGAACCAAGTAGTGTTTGGCAATATTACGGAGCAAGAGCAGATTTAAATGGCCAATAGTCGTCAGAAACACACAATTAGCGCTCATCTATATGGCAGTGGCGCACTATATTCCTTGTAAGATATGGCAGGTATTGCGCTGTCAACAGACCTGAGCGACTTGACGATATCACGCAATTGCCTAGTGTACTTATGTGTTAGACCGAAGGTTTGTTCGCACAAAGGAAGCATTTCCTCTTTCATCCTCTTCATGTATGTGTTATCTCTCGTCTTTTTTAATGCTTTTACGAGGCTCTTAAGGTATACTGTAGCATCGGTATGCTTCTTGCCGTAGATATTTAAGGCTGGTGTGGACCGCTTGGTAGTAGTAAAGAAGCGCAGCCGTGTGTTTTCCGAGTGCCTGCATAGTCTTCCCTAGATTGTGTAATGTTATAACCATCATCGGATGTGGGCTGTCCTTGAAAATTTTTCTTTGCATGGCCAACGCTTGTTCACCATATGCTTGTGCCTTGGGGTAGCGACGTGCTTTGTATAGTGTTATAGCCATGTTGCAGAGCATTTTTGCGGTATCGGGATGCACTAAACTACCCAGTAGACGCTTCTGGATATCCAAGGCTTGCTGGTGATAATTAGTTCCTGGATCGATTTCTTGTAGTTGTATCAGAGCATCTCCTAAATCGCTCAACAAATAAGCTGTCCAGGGATGATCACGATTCCTGAAGATCCGTTGCTGCATAGCAAGTCCCTGCTGTAGGTAGTCGAGCCCTCGTTTGGACTTTTTATACTGAACAAGGGCATACCCCAAGTTGGCCAAAGTAGCAACAATCCAAGGGTGCTCCTGATTTGCGTAAACACGCCTTTGCATACTCAACGCATCTTTAAGGTATCGTATACCTTTTTGGGGGTTTCCAGATTTCACCAACGCATATCCTAGATAATTTAAAGTAATGGCCATCCAGGGATGATCTTGATTTTCATGAAACGTACTTCTGAGAGCTAGTGCTTGTTTGAGACATGCTACCCCTTCTTTTAATTTTCCCGCTTGTACCAGTGCGTATCCCAAATAGCTTAACGTATTTGCTGTGCTGTAATGATCCTGATAGTTATAAATCCGTTTACTGATGATTAATGCTGCTTTTAGATGCTCGATTCCCTCTCTGAGTTGCCCCAGTCGCGTTAGGACATAACCCAGGTAATTCAAAGTAACAACAACCCAGGGATGGGCCTGGTTATTGTAGACACGTTGCTGCATATTACGGCTTTGCCGTAGGTATTTTACTCCCAATTCTAGGTTCCCCTTTTGTACAAGCGCATATCCCAGGTAACACAAAGTATTAGCCATGCGGGGATGGCTTTGGGCATTATGAATCCGTTGGTGCATAGCTAGCGCTTGATTGAGACAGTCTATCCCCTCTTCTGATCTTCCTGCCTGCACCAGAGCAAACCCTAAGAAAGTCAACGCATTGGCCGTCCAAAGATGATCCTGGTTCTTATAATTGGCCTGCTTAATCCTCAACGACTCTTCAAGCTGTTGTATCCCTTCTTCTAATTTTCCTATTTGTATTGATGTATAACCCATATAAGTCAGCGTAGTAGCAGTCCAAGGATGACTATTATTATTAAATACTGTTCGCTGCGTAGCCAACGCTTTTTCAAGATATTCCATGCCCCTTCCCAGATTACCTGCTTGTACCCAAGCGTGTCCTAGATGCGTCAATGTATTGGTAGTCCATGGATGGCCTGGATTGCTATAAATGCGATTTTTCATGCATAGGGCTTTCTCTAGGTACGTTATTCCCTCTTGCAATCTACCTACATGTACCAATGAATAGCCCATGTGATGCAAGGCATCAGCCGTACGAGGATGATCTTGGTTCTTGAATACATCATTCCACATCGCGAGCCCTTTCTCTAGGGAAGCCATCCCTTCTTTAAATTCTCCTGTTTGTACCAACGCATAACCTATGTTGGTGAGGGTGGTAGCCACGCAAATGTTATCCCTGTCTTGAAAAACAAGTTCCCATACGTTTAATGCTTGCCTATAGTAAGACAACCCTGCTTCTAGTTTGCCCATTTCAATCGATGCATAACCTAACTTGTCTAGTAAGTCTGCGGTATAGGTGTGCTCCTTTTGAGGGTCTATACGCTCTTGGATAACCAGTCCTTTCTGGAGATACTGAATGCCTTCTTCTAGACGGCCCAGACGAACTGACGCATAGCCCAACTCCCTAAATATTCTTAGTAACATCGCATCATTATAGTCATCTTGGAAAGTGTGAATACACTTCCACATAGTAAGTGACTCAGTCAGGTAAGCTATCCCTTCCTCTAAATCACCTAAATGGGTTAAAATCCTACCTACTTTAAAGAGCGCAGTGGCTACACCAGGATGGTTGCCATTTCCGTGAATACGCTGCTGCATCGCCAAGTATTCTCTGAAATGATCTAGTCCTTCTTTTAGTTTTCCTAAGGCCATCAGGTCATCACCCACATCGTCTAGGGCAGTAGCAATGTCCAGGTGATCCCCGTGTGGATATCTTTTCCGAGCAATACGTAGTTCTTCTTCACTCCACACTAATGCCTCTTGAAATAGACTCCCCGTGCGATAAGCCGCAGTGGTTAGATACTTTGCTAGTTCATAGGCCTCTTGTGGATATTCTTCGCAATCCAGTCTTTTAAAAAGCATGCGACCATGAGGTAACATAGCAATAGCTAGCGTAGAATACTCGGTGATACCCTTGGCATTAACATATGTTATCAACGCTCGGATCAGATCTTTTAAAGATGACTGTGGACGTAAGTTCCTTACGATACGTTGTGTAATTTTGTGGACGTAAACCTGCTCATATTCTCTATCCCACTGTATTAAAGCATAGCGTTCTAGGAGCACAAGCGCTCTTCTCGTTCCTCGATTGAGAATGCGGTAATCTTCTGGGAAAAAGGTTAGGAGCCAGTTTACCGGTATTTGCTTAGCGTCTAAATAAGCCAGCCGACTCAACAACTCAATAGCAATTGTGCCGTACTCTTCTTGCTGTTCTTGCTGTATCTGCTCTAGACTGGTACGTGTGATCTGAATTAAATTTTCAGCATTACCCATTAATGAACGATCCCTTAGAATCTGCAAGAGTTCTTCGTCTTGCTCTGAGAGTGGTTGGGCTTTTAACGCATCCACAACCTCCGACGGGCACACGCCTTGTGTTTGGCAAAAGCTGAATAATTGTACTAACGCCATAGGGCATCCTGACGTATTCTCTGATAGAAAGTCTAACACGGACGTATTATCACATGGCAGTGCAGATTGAAACTTAACGGCTAAAGCTGTGATTTCTTCTCTAGAAAAAGAGGGGACCTGTATATCTTTTATGTTATGGCCCCAAACATAAATTGCTGCCCCCATATTCCTAGAAGTAATAAGTACATGACCTTGCTGTTGTGGCAGGAAATCCTCGATAATTTTTCCATTGGGGGCGCCATCAAACACATAAAAGCAAGGCTGATCCGCCAGATACGATTGGACTTCCCGTATAATGTCCTTTATCGGCGTTTTAGGCGTAATAAAAATACCTAATTTTTCTGCCATTTTGATATAAGCGCCATCCAACTTTTCTTTAGATTCGGCAGGTAGCCAGAAGGTGTACGCATATTCTCCTTGTATAGTTTGGTAAAACTCAGCTGCCAATTGCGTTTTACCCATCCCGCTAGCTCCCGTGAGTAGTCGCAGCGTGCGCTCATTTTTCTGACGATAAGCTTCTCTAAGTTGGCGTAATGGTGCAGCTCTATTGACAAAAAAGGAGACAACAGGCGGAGCCATAGGGTCAAGGCTAACCTGCGTCCGTCGACTGGGTATAGCTTTTCTCTCTAAAACCTCCTTCATACAAAGCGCAGGAAAGTGTAATGCAATAGTCAGTAGGCGATCTACCCTGGGGCGCACGTCTTCTTGGAGGAAAGTACGTAAAATACCCTCCCGCGCATCCCAATCCAGGCCGTGTAGTTCTCCGTCTCGATCTACGCTGTCGAGCCCGGGTGTGCCACGATCGAAATGATAAAGTAAACGATCTACAGGGTCAGATAGGTGCCTGCGGGCTAAACGAGTGGAATCGAAAGGCTCGGCATAGTAGTGGTATTTGAACTTGCACTCGAAGTCTTCCGTACTATTTTCCACCAGATTGAGCCCATCTGGATGATATTGATTAGCCTTGTGAGCAAACCTGAAGAAACCACTAAATTGCCCGAGTATTTCTCCGTCATTGACCATCCGTAAGATCTCTAAAAGACTACCAACTGCCCCAATGAGTTGTCCATCGAGAATTCTTCTAAGTCCCCTTTGTGACTTTCTAAGTATTTCTTTAGAAACCAGAGGCCAGCTTCTCACAAACACGCACTTTTGCTCCGCACCTGTTGCAGGGTCAAAAGCGCTGAGGAAGTTACTGATTGTGTGACTCGCCAGTGTATGCTGCAAAGGGCTGCTAGGAAAACTACCAAACACGACTCTGTAAAGGGTGCCCACGTGTGGATTACAAGCGTTAACGAGGTTAGGCGAAGAAAGATAGTTGGTGATATCTAGTTGGTCGATGTCTACAGGGTCGTGTTTGGGATTCATCTGCTCAAGCATAGGCCTAGCGCCCGGAGTATCAAAAGTGACGGCCTTAACATGAAACTTAGCGCGGTATTGTTTGTTATCGCGTGCAATGAAGGCTGTTAGTTGGGCCAACCATCCCCCCAAAGAGTGTCCGGTAACCGTAAGGACATAACCATTTTGCTCAGCTATCGCGAGTGCTCTTTCAAGTATCTTGGGCAAGTGCCTTTCCTGGCCTTTGATGATGTTCTTTGCTACTGCGAAAATGTCCGTTTTGAGCGCACCGTAATTAGGAACAGTACCCCGGTGTGCCAAGACTACTTGTTTCTTTTTGTTGTTAACATATATGACTCCTTTATAGCCATCTAACGCATTGCCTCTTCTATTCCTCCGGCGCGTCCTCCGGCGCGGTTGTAATATTTCGCTTACGGTCCAGTCCTGCAAGTTGTGAGGAAGCTTGTCCTCCGACTCATATACAATAACCTGTTCTCCTTCTTTTAAACCTTCTTGGTATACGTGTGCGCTCAGCACAGCGCATTCGTAAGGAGAAGGAGAGTGCCTTAAGTCATTTAAAGGATCGGCCTGGGTATGAGCGGGATAACTGCAGAGACCACAGTTTAACAGAATACCTACAACATTACATGAAAGGCGAACATGAAAGCAAGTCTGTTTCATAAACAAAAAAGGTTATGTGAGCATCCGTATTAAATACGCAGCTATTTCACGTGTAGTAAGAGGCTTGTTGCCCACGGGTTAAAACCCATTGTAGAAAATATTTCTTAGAAAAGCAATAGCCCGAAGCTTTTGCATGCAGCCACTTGGGTCGTATTGATTAGTAAAGTCTGGGATTGGATTTATGAATTCTTTATCGCTTTTTTGAAGGGAAATCTTGATAAAAATCTACCTCCTAAGCCTAGCAATCGATGCGAGCTTTCTTCTTTAAGGCTTGACTATTTTTTTTAAGGCTTGACTATTTTTTTGTCGAAGACCGTTGCAGATTCTCTAGCGTTTTTCCCTGGCTTGAGGAATAATCACCGATTAGCTGAATTCAAGAATTAAGCTAATTACTATCAGATGGTTAAATATTAAATTGTCTGACATAATATCCAATCCAAAACAAGAGCCCCCACCGGCCATAGAGCACTCACTAAAATTTGTAGGTTATTGATACTATCATTAAATTTCATCGCGAGTTAAGTTATATACTCCCTAACCGTCAGGACTCCTCAGCAGCAAAACAGATGAGGCATTGATCATAGCTATAAAAGGATTTGATGCTAGGTATTCCTAAAAAGTTGAGGTGTAGATAGTACAAACAATACAACCGGCTTTAACAAATGCACTATTTCTCTCTCGATCATTGGATCGTATATGCTTTTCTGCTGATCACATTGGGGGTAGGTCTCTGGGCAGGCCGGGGGACCAAAGACTTACAGGAGTATGCCATTGCCAATAGGGTATATGGTACAGGCGTCCTGACAATCACCTTCTTAGCTACTGCCATAGGGGGAAGCACTATCATAGGAACCACAGGGAATGTTTTCAGAGACGGTATCATCCCTATTATCACTACCGGTGTTGCTCCGGTCGTCTGCCTCTTATGGATGGCGCTCTTGATTGCCCCCAGAATGGTTCATTTTGAAGGGAGCTTGACGATGGGGGACATCATGGGTGTCCTCTGCGGAAAACATGGGCAAGTGGCTACCGGTGTGTTGGGCTTTCTTTCTACCATCTGTGTGGTCAGTGGTCAGATTCTAGCACTAGCTTACGTGTACGAGTTCTTATTGGGCTTAAAGAGCCAGTGGGCAATTGGTCTAGGAGGCCTCATAGCTATCACCTACGCTGCCTTAGGTGGCATGAAAGCCGTTACCATCACCGATGTGCTCCAGTTTGTGGTGCTGGTCATTGTAGTGCCCATGATCGCTCATGTGATGACGAATGAGGTAGGGGGAATCAAAACGCTATTGAGTAGGGTCCCTACAGAGAAACTACAGATGGTAGACCATCCCAAACTGGGATACTACACTTCCTTGGCGCTATTCCTATGTGTATTTAGCCCTGTTTTATTAAGCCCTCCTTTCGTGGCACGCATGCTCATGGCACGTGACAAGAATCAAGCTATCCGTATGCTATTTCATGGAGGGGCTTTTATGTTATTCTTCAGCTTCCTCATTATGCTCATTGGCCTGGCCGCCTCGGTACTATATCCTGCCCTAGCACCTGATAGGATTTTTCCCCATGTAGTGAATGAATTCTTTCCGGTGGGTCTCAGAGGACTCTGTGCCGCAGGACTCATAGCCGTCATCATGTCTACGGCAGACTCTTTCTTACACGCTGCCGGACTCTCACTGGTCCATGATGTAATCAGACCACTACGTGCTGCCAAGTTCCAAGAGCTCCGTTGGGTGAAGTACTGCACGTTTGGGGTAGGGTGTGTCTCTATCCTCTTGACCCTAAAGACATCTAGCATCTTCGGAATTGTGATGTATGGCATGGGCATGATGGGGGCTACGATTACGGTACCGTTTGTGGCAGGAGTATTGGGGCTCAAGACAGATTCCCGTTCCTTTAAGGTAGCCCTGTGGGGGACCATCCCTGTCTTTATCGCTACCAGCATGTGGTTTGGTCCAGCTATTCACCATTGGGCCTATCCCGTGAGCTTGATGGTCAATGTGCTGCTCTTCTTGGGAACACACGTGCTACAGAACAGAGGATTTACGGTAGAGAGACGCGTGGGCAATCAAAGGGTACTGGGGCGTCTTACCTGGCCTAGCTTGGCCGAATGGCTACCTACCCCGAGAAAATTGATCGCGTACTCCAACCGAAAGTTGTCCCAGTATGGATACAACTCCGCCTTATTCGGATTGTTTCTATCCCTCAACTACATGGTGCCTTTTTTCATGTATGGCTATTCAAACCCTACCACGTATGGTTGGATCTTGGCGGTCAAGAGCATCAGTATCTTCCTCTGTGTAGGCCTATTGCTGAAACCCTATTGGCCTAAAAAGTTGCTTGCCTACTTTCCTACCTACTACCACTTAACGCTCCTGTATTGCTTACCTTTTGTGACTACCTTCTTATTCCTGCTAGAGGAGCGTAGCATCGAGTGGGTCGTAAATATCGCACTCGCAATCTTATTTCTTATTGTACTAGTGGACTGGGCTACGTTTTTAGGCATGTCCATAATTGGCGTTCTGTTAGCGCTAGGTCTTTACAAGCTAGGAATAGGCACTGTATCCACACCCATGGATTTAGATACTAAATACACACTGGTCTATGCCGTTACTTTTTCTACACTCATCGGTCTCCTATTTGCCCGTAGGAAGGAACAACGCTTTGATAAGCTAGCTATACAAAATCAATCTTTAGCGCACACGGACCAAGAACGCCAGCTGGCCATGCTAGACATCTTCAAAGAAAAGGCGGATTTGCTCAAACTACTTAAGCGGTACGGGATAGAAGAATTAGCTCAGGTAACGCAGCTCGTTCAAGAGCTCCGTAATAAAGATCAAGAAACTTATCATGCCGGCCAAAAAGACTCTCCTTTCCGGGAACTCATTGAGCACCTTGTAGAAAAACTCATGCCCATGATGGTCGGTATGGAAAAGGTAGGCCAGCGAGCTATCGATCACTTACGCCTAGAGGCAGACACGGTTCCTGTAGATAAGTTACTAAAAGAAATACAAACCCAACTCCATACCTATGGTACCGACAAAAACATTCAGTTCAAGATAAATACTCGCCACAAGGAACTATTTTGTGACCTAGTTCGCATTAAGAAAGTTTTGGTTGACACTATTGCTGCTTCGAAGACGTCCGAAGGCTCTTCGCCGATTTTGGTAGGCTTGTCCGATACACAACTACAATATCCGCTGGAATCTTTGAGGCCAGGTTACAGGAAGAAAGTACCTGCCATTAGCTTTACAATCACTACGCAGGATACACTTCCTCCTACACAGCCTTATTATGTCGCTCATATAGATAACGAACCTCTGCCGATGCCTGAAACGCCTCAGGAATTAACTATGATGACCAGCCGTAAGATTATCAAAGCCCATTATGGCTTTACTGATACAGCAACAGAAAAAAGTCAAGCGGATAACTTCTACCGTTATGTCATTCCTATACAGCTGAGGGATGTGCGTACTGTAGATATGGACAGAACCTATATGGAGTTAGGGAGTGAGTTGAAACGTACCGATGATACTTATCCAGGAGCCCAAAAGCAGGAACGAGCACTCTTGGCAGCAGTGAGTAAGAGAACGCAGGCTAACCTGAATACAATTAAAACAGCTATCGAAGCCATTAAATGGTATCACGGTCCTGTAAGGCGCGCTTCAGGGGAGCCTTTTTACTTGCATCCTGTTGCAGTGGCACAAATCGTACTAGACTATAGTCAGGATGAGGCTACTGTGCTGGGAGCCTTGTTGCATGATACAGTAGAAGACACGCACATGTTGCTGGGAAGCATTGAAACAATGTTTGGCAAGGAAGTGGCCGAGATTGTAGATGGAGTGACCCACTTAGAGAGTAATCAAGATACTTTCTATAAGGTCAAGCTATCTCCCCATGAAAATATTTGGTCGCTGCTCGAGGTCAAGGATAAGCGGGTTTGGTATGTGAAGTTGGCAGACAGGTTGCATAACATGCGTACTATCCAATACAAGTCATACGAAAAGCAGAAAGCCATAGCTCAGGAAACGCTCCAATTCTTTGTCCCCCTCGCAGAGAAGCTAGCACTACAAGCAGCAGCAGCAGAATTGAAGGAATTGTGTTGGAGAGTTATTGAGAAAGAACAGACGTGAACCCTATTTGTTCAAACCAGCTTCTTATCTAGACGAGCAATGCCATACTGGGTATCATGACTATATGACCTAGGTCTTCTATTATGCATCACCATCATGCATTACATTGCCGATCTGCACGTTCACTCGCATTACTCTCGTGCTACCAGCAGAGACTTGAATCTAGAGTCCTTGTATCAATGGGCGCAGATCAAGGGGATTGATGTGGTGGGTACGGGCGACTTTACACACCCCCAGTGGTTTCAAGAGTTGACCCAGAAGCTCGTACCTGATGGAAGGGGATTCTTTCGACTTAAACATCCACCCTCAAAATTCACCTGGCTGGGGTCTAACCACCACATTAGCGATGTACGCTTTTGCCTCACAACAGAAGTATGTTGCATATACAAGTACAACAACCAGGTGCGCAAGAATCATCACCTTCTCTATGCACCTGACTTTACTACGGTAGCTACCATCAACAAGAAGCTAGCAGCCTTTGGGAAGTTAGCATCCGATGGCAGACCCATACTGAAGCTATCTTCTCGTGATCTGCTAGAGATGGTACTCGAGGCTTCCGATCGTGCTTACCTCATTCCAGCACATATCTGGACGCCTTGGTTTTCTACGCTAGGTTCTAAAGCAGGATACAATGGCATTGAAGCTTGTTTTAGGGATTTGACTCCTCATATTTTTGCACTAGAAACGGGACTTTCTTCAGACCCTGCCATGAACTGGAGGCTGAGTTCCTTAGACCGATATACGCTAGTCTCTAACTCAGACGCCCATTCGCCCCAAAAACTAGGCCGAGAGGCCAATCTATTGGATACAGACCTGACCTACGATGCTATGTTTGGAGCACTACAAACACGTCAAGGATTTTTAGGAACACTAGAGTTCTTCCCAGAAGAAGGCAAGTACTACCTGGATGGTCACCGAAAGTGCGGCATATGCGTAGAGCCCAGCGCCCCTCAAATCCGTCAAGAGATGTGTCCGGTCTGTGGCAACCCACTGACTATCGGTGTTTTGCACCGGGTAGAAGAACTGGCCAGCCGATCTAAACCACAACGACCTCAAGGAGCACCTAGTTTTGAGTACATCATTCCTTTGCCCGAAATTATATCCGAAATCCAGGGTATCGGCCCCAACAGCAAAGGAGTACAGCAGCAGTATCAGAAAATTATAGCGCAATTTGGAAACGAGCTTTTCTTTCTACGCAAAGCATCTCAAGAAGACATTCAAAAGCACTTGGGCCCCGTATATGTAGAAGCTATCCGTCGGTTACGCAGCCAGCAAGTCATACGAACGCCAGGCTACGATGGTGTGTATGGAACCATTCGTGTTTTCCAGCCAGATGAGCTGCTGTAGCTAATTTAAAAGCGTCAATCTGGGAGATACTCCACCAGGCACCAAGAAATACATGCTTCTTAAACTTCCTGTCCTAAGATCAAAGCCATAGGACTCATGTAGGCGATTAATGACTACCTCAAGTGTACCACCTGGGCTACCTGATACTGGGTAAGCCGGCTGCCCAGCGCCTTCCAACCCTTCACATCGAGTTTCCCCAAATCATACTGCAAGGTCTGGAGTGGTGCTTTAGGGCCAGTACGGTATTTTATAGACAACTGGGGAGCTGTTTGGGTAGTAGCTAGCACCAAGCGAGATCCTTTGGAAGCTGAAATAAAGCTAAATTTCTTGTTGGGTGTGGTGGTGACGATACAAAACCGCTTTGCATAATATTGTTGGGTCTTGCCATCATAGTGCACGACAGAGAGGGGCCTTATAGGAACAAACTGCTTTAATAGTACTATTGCCTCTGGATCATACCGGTGACTCAGATCACAACTCGAGAGCATGTAAGACCCGTCTTTAAAGACAACCAGAACACGGTCTTGGGCCTGAAACTGACCCAAAAGTATACCTCTACCTGACTTGTTGAGCCTTCCTATAGCACTGTCATACCAAACGTCTACAGCCCCCAAGGTAGATACACCTGGTGCCTTAAAGCGAATCTTTCGAACTGTATATTTAGTCAATATATTGCCTTGTGTAGCCCTTCCCTTGATAGCTAGGGTAGCAAAATCAAAGTCAAAAACCTTGTTGCGTGCCTTGGCAAGATCGGAGAGCACTACGGTGACTACCTCGGCTTCTCCATTGGCGTTGTCGGTCAGGTATACTAGGCGTGACTTGGGCGTGCCCTGGGTCAGGTCATATACTTTGTCACGCACAATACCCAGCATCTGAAAACGCTTGACCATAGCCCTACCAGTAGTACCGTCTACATAGATAAAGTTGTATACACGGCGGTCGTCGTTCTTTTTAAAAACGGCAACATGTACGATAGGTTTGCCTACAAATACTTTATCGGCGACTTTAGTGATTAAGCACTTACCGTCTTTCCGGAAGACAATCACATCGTCTAAGTCGGAGCATTCGCCTACGAGTTCATCTTTTTTGATCGCATAACCAATAAAGCCTTCTTTACGGTTGACATATAGCTTCTGGTTACTAGCGGCTACCGCATGCGCTGCAATGGTATCAAAATTCCGGAGTTCTGTCTTGCGCTCCCGCCCTGGGCCATATTGCTTAAGTAGGTTTTTGAAGTATTGAATGGCATACTGTGTCAGATGTTGGAGGTCGTGCTCGACCTGAGACAGGCTACCTTGCAAAGCACGTAACTTGGATTGAGCCTGAGTCGTATCGTACTTGGAAATACGCTTGATCTTTATCTCGGTCAGCTGGATGATGTCTTCTTGGGTAATGGGCCGGTAGAAGTTCTTCTTGTAGGGTGCCAAGCCTTGATCGATAGCCTGCAAAACAGCCTCCCAGGTTTCGCAAGTTTCTATCTGACGATAAATACGCTGTTCAATAAAGATCTTCTCTAGAGAGGAAAACAAGATTTGCTCTAATAGTCTAGCTTGCTGAATCTCTAATTCTTGCTTGAGGAACGCCTGGGTGCGCCAGGTACTGTGCTCAAGGAGTGCATTGACGCCCATAAAAACAGGCTTCTCGTCCAAGATAACACAAGCATTGGGCGATATGCTGACCTCGCAATCGGTAAAGGCATACAAGGCATCTGTGGTGACCGCTGGAGACTGTCCTGGAGCCAGTTGGACCACGATTGCTACTGCTTGGGCCGTATTGTCTAGTACCTTTTTGATCTTGATTTTTCCTCTGTCATTGGCTTTGACAATAGAGTCGATTAGCGTAGTAGTAGTGGTACCATAAGGTAAGTCTTTGATGACGAGTGTCTTGGTATCCAACGTCTCGATACTGGCTCTAATGCGCACTTTGCCACCGCGCTTCCCTTCGTTGTAAGCGGAACAATCGGCTGCGCCACCCGTGGGGAAATCGGGTAAAATACTTACTTTTTTTCCTTTCAATATATCGATAGATGCCTCAACAAGCTCACAAAAATTGTGGGGTAGAATCTTGGTTGCTAGGCCTACCGCAATGCCTTCTACGCCTTGGACGAGGAGTAAAGGAAACTTGACAGGTAAGGTTGTAGGCTCTTTCTTTCTGCCGTCATAAGACAGTTGCCACGTGGTGGTAGCAGGATTGTAGAGCACCGCCAGGGCAAATTTAGAAAGCCGAGCCTCAATATAACGTGGTGCTGCCGCGCCATCTCCTGTGCGTACATCGCCCCAATTACCTTGCATGTCAATCAGCAATTCTTTTTGTCCCAGATGGATCAGGGCATCGCCAATAGAGGCATCACCATGAGGATGGTACTGCATCGTTTGACCAATGATGTTGGCTACTTTGTTGTAGCGGCCATCATCCATCTCACGCATAGCATGTAGAATGCGGCGTTGTACAGGCTTCAGGCCGTCTTCGATGGCAGGTACAGCACGCTCTAGGATGACGTACGAAGCGTAGCCTAGGAACCAATCTTGGTACATGTTGTGGAGTGGCTTCTCTGAGGCAATGGAATCCATACGTTGCTAGATTGATTTTTCTATGCGCAAGTTGTCAATAATAAAATGTTGACGATCCGGTGTATTCCTGCCCATGTAAAAGGCCAGAAGCTGCTTTACGTGATCATCTGCTTGTAAGGTGACGGGCTCTAAGCGGATGTCTTTTCCAATAAAGTGCTGAAATTCATCGGCAGAAATTTCTCCTAGGCCTTTAAAGCGCGTTATTTCAGCTTGTGGGCCTAGTTGTGCCATAGAATTTTGTTTTTCTGATTCGCTATAGCAGTAAATAGTCTTTTTCTTGTTACGCACCCGGAAGAGCGGCGTTTCTAGGAGGTATACATGTCCTGTACGCACTAAATCCGGGAAAAATTGTAAGAAATACGTTAACAATAGCAGGCGAATGTGCATACCGTCGACATCGGCATCGGTAGCGATGACAACCTTGCGGTAGCGCAGGCCTTCCAGGCCGTCCTCAATATTAAGCGCATGTTGGAGTAAGTTAAATTCTTCATTTTCATAGACCACCTTCTTGGTATAGCCGAAGCAGTTAAGGGGCTTGCCACGCAAAGAAAAGACAGCCTGGGTCTGTACATCGCGTGACTTGGTAATAGAACCACTGGCAGAGTTGCCTTCGGTAATAAAAATCATGGATTCACCGCGAGCAGTATGGCTACTATCGTAGTGTATCCGGCAGTCTCGCAGTTTCTTGTTGTGTAAATTGGCCTTCTTAGCCCGCTCATTGGCTAGCTTCTTGACTCCTGCTATCTCTTTCCGCTCTCGTTCTGACTGTAAAATACGTTTCAGTAAGGCATCGGAAGTGCCAGGATGCTGGTGCAAATAATCATCCAGCGCCTTCTTGACAAAGTCGTTGACGAAAGTACGCGTTGTGGGTCCTGAAGGCCCCATCTGCTGCGACCCTAGCTTCGTCTTGGTCTGCGATTCAAATACGGGTTCTTGCATCCGAATGGCAATGACTCCCACAATAGACGCCCGAATATCACTGGCTTCAAAATCTTTCTTATAGAAATCACGTACTGTCTTCACCACTGCTTCCTTGAAAGCAGTCAGGTGTGTCCCCCCTTGTGTGGTGAGCTGTCCATTCACAAAAGAATAGTATTCCTCGCCGTACTGATGGTTGTGTGTCAGGGCTACCTCAATGTCCTCGCCACGCAGGTGAATGATAGGGTAACGTAGTGTTTCTGCCTCTGTCTTGCGTTCGAGTAGATCTAGCAGCCCATTTTTGGAGATATACTTTTGACCATTAAAGGTAATGACCAGTCCTGCATTGAGAAAGGCATAGTTCCAGATCTGCTCTTCGACATACTGAGGGACAAAATGGAAGTTATGGAATATGCTGGCATCAGGTTCAAATACAACACGCGTTCCGTCGGGCTCTTGGGTATCTTGTAGCGAAGATTGTACATCCAATACACCTTGCTGAAAGGTAGCTGTTATCGTTTGACCGCTACGAAAAGACTGGACTTGGAAATAATCAGAGAGTGCATTCACAGCCTTTGTGCCTACACCATTGAGTCCCACAGATTTCTGAAACGACCGGCTATCGTATTTGCCGCCTGTATTAATCTTAGACACGCAGTCAACCACTTTCCCTAAGGGGATACCTCGACCATAGTCGCGTACCGCCACCTGACGGTCTGCCACATGTAAGTCAACCCGATGGCCATACCCCATCACGTACTCGTCGATGCTATTGTCGATGATCTCTTTGAGTAACACATAGATGCCATCATCATAGGCAGAGCCATCGCCCAGTTTGCCGATGTACATGCCCGGACGCAAGCGAATGTGCTCCCGCCAATCCAAAGACCGTATGTTGGCTTCAGTGTAGTCGTGTGTGGCCATGAGGTTAGGCTACTGCAGTGGATCTATTACATCAAAGGACAACTAATTTAGGCAATTATGCTGTAAATGAGGCAGAAGTACATGCTAAAGCAAAGCCGAGGAAGGGAGCCAATAATTCTCAGGATGACTCTCTTAACCTATTTCCCGGCATGAGGCTGAGTGCAGCAGAGTTAATACAATAACGCTGATGGGTAGGCGGTGGGCCATTTGGAAAAACATGTCCCAGATGCGAATCACAGCGCACGCAGGTTACTTCAGTGCGTTTCATAGTCAGTTCCAAATCTTCCTTAAGCACAATAGCTTCCTGTGAGGTAGGAGCCCAGAAACTGGGCCAACCTGTCCCAGAGTCAAACTTATGTGCTGAAGAAAAAAGGGGGCGATAGCAGGCCGCACAAACATAGGTTCCTTGTACATCACAGTCATAATATTTACCTGTAAAAGCACGCTCAGTCCCCTTTTCTCTGAGAACGTGGTACGCCTCGGCTGAAAGCCGCTCCTTCCATTCAACATTGGTTAAGATCAGTTTTTCCATATTTACTCAAATACAAGTGCATGACTATAGCATCTGGCGCAAGGGGTCTGGCTGCCTATGCCAAGTCACATAGCGAGCTCCTGTATCCCCCTTTACAACTGCTAATAAGTTAAAATACTAGCGACGAAAGCATTCTCCAAAGCAAAATAATAAAAACTCGTTAGGGCAGCGACTTGTCGGGCTGCATGTGACCTCGACCGGTGGGGGCGTACTGTCATACTCAGATAATCGAGGGCATGAAAGGCACATTATGAGATCTGTACATAGGCATTACATCGCTTTGGAGCTGTTTCAGTCAACTGTTGAATAAATGTTCGCTGAGCTACATTTTCCAGTATAGCGAAAAATATCCAAAGACATACGCAAACTATATGTCTAAACAGCCTCACATCATGTATAGGCCTCATAATGAGTAAAAAGCTTGCACCGATAATAGCAAATAAGTAAGTTTGCCATCGAGTGTTATTGAGCACGTTTTGAACATGTAGCTACGATTGTTAGAAGCCGTTCGGAAGGATGAAAAAAATAGCAGATAGCGTATGAGTATTGGCATGAGAAGTAGCAAGACACACCATTACGTCTACAACAGTATACGTCAATTAGTCATAATACCATACTAACGCCCGGGTATTGCCTTTTGAGTAGAGTGAAAAAATAGTGTACAAGTATGCAATGGCATAGCAAAACTACCATACTGTTGTTGACTACTTCATTGTGGTCTGCGGGCTGTTTGAGAAATCTCGATGATGATGAAGAAATTTTTCGAGGACTACCCGTTACGCAAGAGCCATATAACCAGACAAGTGCGGATTCTTTCTCGAGTTGGCAACGAATGGAACAAGAAAGACAACAGAGAGAACAGAGAGAACGAGAATGGCGACAAAGAGCAAGACAAAACGTGCGAGAAGTAGCTCTCACGGCTGTTTATGAGGTGTTTGAGCTAGATGGCAATGAAAACATAAATGTGGCGGCCCTTAAAAGGGCTCGTAAAAACATGATGCGCAAATGGCACCCGGATAAGAGTACGCATGCTAGGAGTATTGAAATAACACAAGTGCTCAATGAATTATGGGAAAAATTAGAGGAAAGGTATATAGCTAATATTCACGGCATACATGACAACACATATTGGGGGGAAATACAAGAAATCTGCGAAAGATATCAAGGCGTAATAGAAGAAGTCGGGTAGCCATCAAACAATGATGTCCGTCAGGAAGCTACTATGGCAGCATAATAGATTGGTAGTAGTCATGCCGTAAATACGCATTAAGACAAAAAGAAGCACATATCAGAATACAACACAATCGCTATCGTTAAGAGCCAATAGCGCTATTGCTTTCTTACCAAAGTAGCCCCATCGATAGTAAGCCAGACAAAATAAGAATAAACCCAGCTAAGTTTTGGAGCTCCCTTGTGAGTTGTACTGGTGCTTGGCGCCCCACAACCATACCATGCCTGAATAGCCATGGCATGACACACAAACAAGTGTAACTTGCCCAAGTATGGGCGTACTCCCAAAGAAAACCTAAAGTAGCTGCTATGCTTATGATCAGTAGACACCAGTGGTAGTACAATGCAGCTTTCCTGCCAATACGTACCGGTACAGTATATTTCCCCGCCCAAACATCGGTGTACATATCTCGTAGGTTGTTGATATTAAGTACACCAACGACCAGACTACCGTAACTAATAGCAGGTAAAACCCAGATGCTATGTAATTGCTTAGTGTGAAGATAAAAAGTACCCCCTACCCCCATGAGCCCGAAGAAGAGGAATACGGCTACATCTCCCCACCCTCGATAGCCATAGGGCTTGTTGCCCAAGGTATACGTGATGGCAGCTATCATGGCCAGTACGCCTAAAAGCAAAAAGACTACAGTATCTCTCTGCGAGAGGTTAGCTGTGCATAGAAGAAGTATACCCGAGCCCACTGCTGTACCCGATAGCCACAGCAGACTCTTCCTTACCTGAGCAAGCGTCACCAGGCCCGCCTGGATGGCACTGGGTGTCTTGATCGGATTAATGAGGTCAGCACCATGCACAAAGTCTCCGTAGTCATTGGCTAAGTTGCAGACAATCTGTAGCAAAGAAGCGGTCAGGGCGGTTAAGATACCTATCAGCCAACTAAAATTGCCCGTAAAGGCGGCCAGTGCGCTACCCAATCCTGTGCTAGCTATGGCTAATGTGATAGTCTCTAAGCGGGTAGCTGTGGTCCATTTCTTAAAAGCATGCATAACGCATCATTCATTTTGATAGAATAATTTACCTAGGTAACTAAGATATCGCTTATGTTTGTACGCCAAGAGACCTTCGTGACCGACGAACAAACGCAAAATACTTAAACTTATTGTGCTCAGGAAAAGTCTAATCACACGCTCACTGTGCATGGCCTTAAGCTGGATTACAGTGGGGTGCTTACACCCTATTGAGTGGGATGACGACGAGCAAACCGGTACAACAGAAACAGGTGAGCCAGAAGCAGGTACAGCAGAAATAACTGAATTATGTTGTAAGATACTGAACGTTCCATATGGCGCAGACCAGGATACGATTAAAAAAGCTTACCGGGAACTTACACGTAAATATCATCTTGATAAGAACAAGGGTGAGGATACAAAAGAAATAATTCAGGTAGTAAATGAAGCATACGAGATACTAGGAAAAGGAAATACGACCGGACTAACCGGTCATGAGAGTAGTAAGCCTGCTACTATTAAAAAGCTGGGAAGTGGCTTACAAAAGATTCAAGCCTTGAGAGGTAAAGGGCAGCGTCGACAGAATAGAGGATCGGGAGCAACGAACACAGCGTTTCAGGCAGCTGGAGCCGGGCAAGGGGTAGCGTCAGAGCATGGCCCAGGGGAAGACGGAATTGGAGAAATCGATTAGAGAATAAATACATAGGTTAGCAATGACGCTGCAACTAGAGGCTCCATGAAGCCGATTTAATACCACTTACAAGACCAAATCTATGTTTTTTGGCATTGCTAATTTTTAATCGATAGTTTGCTACAGAGCAACTGCAGCAAGCATTTTATCAATGAAATCATTGATATAGAACGCTACCTTTTTAGCAATGCCTGTTTTTTATACCTCACTGAGGTTATTCCCCTCAAAATACCATGATCATGCGGTATAGATCGAGCAAAAAAATATACAAAAGATGCCTTAGTAAGACCTGGATGGGCTTCTCTTGTCTTATATATACTGTGCTATGTTTAGTCATGGCGGGATGTCCCAAACATCTTCCAGACAACACAACTACTCCGAAAAGTGCGGAGAAGCAGGTAATGGCAGAACAAGAGATAAAGGGCGAGAGAGGAGGTCATGAAGGAAGTGAGGGGGACGGAAGTAGTGATGGAGGAAGTGAGAATGGGGAAATAAGCGACGAAAGCAGCGTTGAAGAAAGCAATGGTAGCGAGGGCAACGGAGGGGGCAACAATGGCGAAAGGAACGCAGGAGGCGATGAGGGCGAAGATGATCGAAGAAGCAACGATAACGAGGATAACAAAGCAAGTGGCGATGAGGAAAGTGACAGTGAAGAACTCAGTATAGAAAATCAAGTGCCTCCAGCGCAGTACCTAAACAAGACAAGTACTGTATCAATAGCAAGCTCAACGGGATCGAGTAACGATGAAGTATTGGATCGTGATGAAAAACCGAAAGACGAAATAAATAATCGATCTGGCAAATTAACCAGGCAGCTCTCGATAGAACAGAAAGCACTTACTGTAGCTACTACAGTAACTGAAGTACAAAAAGAACCCGATACAGACACCCCAACGACAACCACAAATAGACAACCAAAAGTACCAGAAGCGGAATCGAGTATTGATAAAGTGCTAAATGGAGATAGTAACGTAAGTCCTCATCAAGAGACACTTGAGTCAAACCGGAGAGAGATAGTGCGTAGCTGGAGCAAAAAGCCAGCGCCACTAAACGTTGATAAGAGGCTGGCTAGTGCGCATATGCGTGGATTTATTGAAAGTCAATTCATGACTTGTTTGCAAGGATTCAAGGAGTCAGAAGATATCTTTTCGAGGGGAGGAGTTGTGAAGCATACATTCTTCTTCCGAGAAGACGATATCTCTGGGGACAGAACATACATTGCCTTGGCAAATGACTACCAAGCAGATGATCAAAGTATCAAGTATGTAGAAAGTGGGGAGCAGAGTATATCGATAGTGCTGAATGAAATAAAAAACGATCTTGAGAAAACGCAAGATAATGGTAGTAACACGCAAATATTCATACCGCTACAACAAATCGCTAAAGAACATTGGGTACTGTTGGAGATAGTTTTGAGACCAGACAACAAGTCTGCAAGCAGCACCGACACGATTACTGCTCAATGTTATGACTCAAAAGTGAAAGTCAGTGGTAGTCATTGGAACGATTCTTGGCTAGGCAGCAACAGACCAAGAATAGATTATGTAAACGCTTGTGTCAAGGAGCAATTTGACGTCGATACAGAATGGATATATGAAGGAACACAAGCTCATCTAGATGATCATAATTGCGGTAGGTATACCTTGATAAAAATGGGAACGCTATTCCGACTCGAGAGCGCCTCTAAGTCGATAGAGGAAATCAACGAAATACTTGCCCCTGGGGGCGAAGAGCAATCACCAGATCAAAAGCAGCGTGAAGATAATGTAGAGGCACAAGAAAGTCTAGCAGTGAGTTCGGCAACAAGCTGGGAGGAATTAAGCCATTGAGCTATAACTTAATAACGCATCTCTCACATCCTTTCAGGCACGGCAATCCCTAAAAGCTGCATACTACGCTGTATAGTGCGTGCTACAGTGGCCGACAGCGAGAGTCTAAGTATTCTTAGGGCAACCTTTCCCTCCTGAAGTATAGGGGCCTCTCCATACATGCTACCGTAATCCTTAGCGAGCTCAAAAACATACTGAGCAAGGATAGAAGGGGAATAGGTTTCGGCCGCTTCTTGAAGCTTGTCTGGGAATCGAGAGAGCTGGATGATCACCGCTCGCTCTACAGGTTGTAAGGAAAGGCTTTCGTCTAAAATTTCATGCTCATACGCAATATTTTCTGTTCGGGCTTTGCGCAGAATTGCCGCAATTCGGGCATACGTATATTGGATATAAGGTCCTGTATGTCCGTGTAAGTCGATAGAAGCTTGAGGATCAAATAAGATCCTTTTGGGGGCTTCCACCCGCAGAAAAAAATATTTTATACCGCCCAGAGCTAGAATGTGGTAAAGTTGTTGTGCTTCTTCCTCAGTGAAATTATCAATCTTTCCTAGCTGCTGCGTACGTTGGGTTGCAATTTCGATCATGGTCTCGATAAGCTGATCAGCATCCACTACTGTGCCTTCTCGCGACTTCATCCTGCCCGTGGGTAGGTCGACCATACCGTAAGATAGATGGTACATATCTTTAGCATAACGGCGACCCAACTGTCGCATGAGCTTAAACAAGACCTCAAAGTGGTAATCCTGCTCGTTACCTACTACATAGATAGAACGATCAAAAACGTAATGCGTATAGCGCAAGTCGGCTACTCCAAGATCTTGGGTTATATAAACAGAAGTGCCGTCTGCCCGAAGTACCAGTTTATGGTCTAGACCTTCTTCTGTTAAATCAGCCCAAACAGACCCATCATCTCGTTTATAAAAGATACCTTTCGACAATCCTTCTTCAACGACTTCTTTGCCAAGTAAATAAGTAGCTGACTCATAATAAGTCTTATCAAACGTAATGCCCAGGTGTTGATAAGTAGCTTCAAAACCCTGATAGACCCAGCTATTCATGGTTGACCACAAGGTTCGCACAGTCTTATCTCCTTGTTCCCATTTTTTTAACATCTGCTGAGCCTCAAGAAGGATAGGTGCTTCTTGAGTAGCACGTTCTAGATCGCCCCATTGTTGCGTAAGCTGGGCTACTTGTGCCTTATACACCTGCTCAAACTTGACATAATACTTACCTACTAGGTGATCTCCTTTAATGCCCACTTTTTCAGGCGTTTCTCCTTGGCCAAATTGCTGGTAAGCGACTATGGACTTACAAATATGAATACCTCGATCGTTGACAAGATTTACTTTGTACACCGTATGGCCAGCTGCTTTTAAGATTTCAGACACAGCATACCCCAAAAAAATATTCCGCAAGTGGCCCAGATGCAAAGGCTTGTTGGTATTGGGGGAAGAAAATTCGACCACTACCTTCTTGCCATTGGGAGGGGAAAATCCAAAGTTCGGATCACGGTCCATGGCCATCAGACTTTTTATCCACACTTTGTCTGCTATCTTCAGATTTAAGAAGCCCTTGACGACATTAAAATCGGCTACTAAGAGGCTGTTCGCTTTCATTTGCTCGCCTAGCTGTCTCGCAACCTCCTCAGGCTTTTTCCGACAGTGCCTTGCCCAAGGAAATGTCACAAAAGTGTAATCTCCTTCAAACTCTTTGTGGGTAGGCTGTATAGAAAGGGCTGACAAAGGTAGGGTAAGCACAAAAGCTTGTTGAAAAGCCTTCTGGATAGCTTGAATAAGTTCTTGCTCTAGGTACACTCTGATGACTTTAGTTATAAATGGTTGACATAAGTTGAGTAAGATAAAATGGTGTCCCTAAAATAGGTCTTCCGTAACGTACCATAGGCTCTACACAAAGGTACGCTTGCAAAAGTAGCAATAGAGAACCGATAGACTAGACACGGAGTCTCATCTCGCTGGTGGGGCCTGACCTTTTTCCTTGAGTGCCTTAAAGAAGGAGAATTTCCCAAATCATTCGCTGTGGTTTCGAGTGCTAAAACCCTAGTCTCTGGCCTAGCGTATATCAGCTCGGCCTACGGATTTACTGATATATTCTCCACCAAGGTGACAATTTCCTTAGTGCTTCTGGCGTGGGCATCCTGGTTGGTTTATATTCATAGTGTACTCTTTGCCTGGGGGCTAGAGGACCTACTCAACAGAGAGCCTGATAACGACGGGAAGGAGTAGTCTGGGTAGTAGCCCTCTTTGTTATTTCCCTTTGAGCTGCCGTAATTCCTCTTGACTGAGTCCTGTGGCTTGTGCCACAGCCTTCGGGTCTAGGTGTAACGGAAAGAACATATTTTTGGCAATTTCTAAGCTCTTGGTATGCATACCCTGTTGTATGCCCTACTGTATCCCTTCCTGTCTTAGCTGTTGTGCTGCGGTTATGATGTCTTGTTCTTTATATGGTACTATTTCTTTTAAGGCCTCAATGATTTCATCTGAAGAGTACTTAGCCTCTACCGCTAAGATATCATGAATTCCACTAGTACCATAGTATCGGTCCAGTAGTTTTTGGATTTCTTCTACATGTTCTTTGATCCATTTTAAGAAGGTTCTTTGTCGACTCTGTTTGAGCAGTAGTAGCATGAGATCTGCTGTACCGTTCCTTTTAAGTTCTTCTTCATTCATCTGTCCTAGGTCAGTTAGTGCGAGGGGTTTGAATAATTCTGCTCTAGCTAGCTCAGGATCTTTAAAACAATCGTAGATGTGTAAAGAATGGGGGTAGGGTGTTTTCTGCCCTGAATAGATACAAAGGTTGATAATGACGGGAAGTGGGCGTTTCTTATCTTTCTTCTGTCTTTGTGCCAGGTGTTCTGTAAGCAACGCCACATTATACTGCAAAAAACGGAAAGGTAGTAGTGGATCGGGTGTAGATTGCTGTTCGATGAGGATGTAGATGTAGGCATTTTTATTGTCTATCTGACAATTATAAACGATACCATTATGCAATTGGGCTAGTTTATGATCCGTGTAGCTCTTGTTGCTTAGCTTTAAGGTATGCCACCGGATTCGTTGGGCGATAGCTGGTTTTAGGTGCGCTTGTAGTAAGTCTTTGGCCACGTTGCTATCGGTTAGTGCGTGCTTGGAGAATCTGTCGTGCGGCTGATGGGCAGTTGGTTTGGACATATTAGTATCCTGTTGTCGAGAGGTGCATGTCCTATTGAGGCACACTAAAACTGAAGAGACTGTCGCCTGCGTTTGTATCGCTCCGGTACTTCATCATGTATGTTAAGAAACAAAATCTTGGCAAATATAAGTAATTATGTATCATAGCATATATTTTTGCTCGTGCACTTATTCGTTCCGATACTATTTTGACCAACATCGTGTCTAGAAACGGATCTACAATATTTTCTCACCTACTACGGGGTGAGCTAACGATGAAACAACAACTTTCGGAACAATTTTGTAGTCCAGTGGGGTTGGGTGCCATCTACTTTGGGGCAGGTAACAAGAAAAATCGGCCTGACGAGGGATGGCTATGCTTTTTCTATTATCATTAACATGATGCAACTCAAAAAGACTAAACGCTAATCTATGAGAATAGGTCTACTCTCTGATACCCACAGCTGGCTTGATGACCAAGTGTTTCATTACTTCAAAGACTGTGATGAGCTATGGCATGCAGGCGATATAGGCCACTTACCTGTGGCAAACCAACTGACTGCTTTCAAACCACTCCGAGCAGTACATGGCAACATCGATGATCAAGCAATACGTATATACTACCCCACCAACCTATTCTTTATGTGTGAAGACCTACAAATATGGATGACCCACATAGGTGGAAAACCACCCCACTATACGCCCACCGTATTGAAAAACTTAAAAAATAAAGTACCTGATGTCTTCGTGTGTGGTCATTCTCACATCTTACGTGTCATACACGACCCTAAACATAAGCCACTACTCTATCTCAACCCAGGCGCAGCAGGAAAAGAAGGTTTTCATCAGGTACGTACTTTACTCCGTTTCGAAGTTCATGGAAAAAAGATCAGCGACATGCAGGCCATCGAGCTAGGCAGGAGAAGTTGAAGGCCTATCTTTACATCCAACCGTCTACCCAACAGGCCTTATGGAGTTTATTGATACCCACGCACACCTCTACGCATCAGCATTCACAGAAGATACAAAACAGGTCATAGAGCGCAGCCGGGACCACCAGATACGTAAGATATACCTGCCAAACATCAATATAGACACTATAGATAGCATGTTGGCACTAGAAAGCCAGTACCCAGACCTTTGCGCGGCTATGATAGGTATTCACCCCTGCTACATTGATCTAGATTTTGAAAAACAGCTATTGCAGGTAGAAACCTGGCTTACCAAGCGTTCGTTTGTGGCTATTGGAGAAGTAGGCATGGACTTATATCGAGACAAGACCTACCAGGCGCAACAAAAAGAGGCGTTAGCAATACAACTCAACTGGGCAAAACAATACCAGCTTCCAGTGGTTATTCATTGTAGAGCAGGAATAGAGACTACTTTACAACTGTTGGAAAAATACCAAGATGGCAATCTTAAAGGAATCTTCCACTGCTTTAGTGGCAGCTTGCAAGAGGCAATACGCATCACTACGTTGGGCTTCTACCTGGGTATCGGAGGACTTATCACCTTTAAAAATGCAGGCTTGGATAGAATAGTTGCAGCCATTGGTCTAGAGCACCTAGTGTTAGAGACCGATGCGCCTTACCTGGCCCCCACACCACACCGAGGCCAACGTAACGAACCTGCTTACTTACTTCATATCGCAGAGAAACTAGCTAATATCAAGGCAGTCAGTGTAGAGAAGGTAGCCCAGGTCACAACCACTAATGCTACGGAAGTATTTAAAATCATCAAGTTGTAGCACGATCGCTTACCTTTGTTTACATAATTTGGAGTGGTGACCGAGTGGTTGAAGGTGCTCGCCTGGAAAGTGAGTGTGCCCTACAAAGGGTACCGGGGGTTCGAATCCCTCCCACTCCGCACACTTTATATAGATGCCTTGCGTGATCAATAGACCAAACTTGTTTGCATAGTTATGCACACCTATATATCCTTACTTAAAGGCATCAACGTGGGTGGCAAACACAAACTACCCATGGTAATCTTGAGAAGTATCTATGAAGTACTGGGATGCACGCAGGTGACTACTTACATACAAAGTGGGAATGTTGTTTTTAAAGCTTCCAACAATACGAATGCATTAGAAGACAGTGTCCGCCAGGCTATCCAGCAGCAATGGGGCTACAATATCCCTGTATCGATACAAAAGGCACATCTTTTCGGTAGGATCATAACCAACAACCCTTTCAAGGATTGCGACCCCAATACGCTGTATGTGACATTGCTAGGCGATACAACGCACCAAGTACAAATGGAAAACACACAAGAAGTATGGGGTGAAGACAGATTCGTGGTATACAAAAATGTAGTATATGTACACTGTCCACATGGGTATGGGAAAACAAAACTGAATAATAGCTTTTTCGAAAGCAGGGGCCATACGTGGGCCACTACACGCAACTGGAAAACAGTCTGTAGGCTTGTTGAGCTAGCCACAACTCAGTATGAATAATGTAATCTATATGACTAGAACATCACCACGACCCACAATGATCCTAAAATTCAGTCAACGGCTGCCCCATGAGAGCACGCAAACGATATAGTACCTTGAGGAATGCCCACATTCCTGTCTCCTATCATTTTTCATAGTACAATAAAACATTTGTCTATCCATACAATCTATAACACACCTACAACGATGAAACGTCCGCTGCACTACGATCACCGAATCGCAGAAAAGAGATGGTACGCCCACTGGCTAGATCAAGGTTTTTTTCACGCCACTCCCAATCCACATAAGGAGGCTTACACCATGATTATGCCACCACCTAACGTGACCGGTAGGTTGCACATGGGGCATGTATTGAACAACACTATCCAAGATGTGCTAGTACGCAAGGCACGCATGGAAGGCAAGGCTGCGTGCTGGGTACCCGGCCTTGATCATGCTTCTATTGCTACAGAAGCCAAAGTTGTGGCTATGCTAAAGCAAAAAGGCATCAGTAAAAGCGACCTAACGAGGGAAGAATTCTTACAGTATGCTTGGGACTGGAAAGCAGAATACGGTGGCATTATCCTGGAACAACTGAAAAAGCTAGGCATCTCTTGCGACTGGGAGCGAACTTGCTTTACCCTAGACAAAAAGCCTTCCGAAGCAGTACAAACTGTATTTATCCAACTTTACGAACAGGGCTACATTTATCAAGGCAAGCGCATGATCCACTGGGACCCAGTAAGTAGGACTGCCCTTGCTGATGACGAAGTGATTTACAAAGAGACGCAGACCAAACTGTACTATATTCGCTATACAGTAGTGGGGTGCGACGAACAAGTGACCATTGCCACCACAAGACCCGAAACCATTCTGGGCGATACGGCTATTTGTGTGCATCCCCAAGACACTAGGTATCAACACCTTCATGGACAAGAAGTCTTTGTACCACTGGTCAATAGAGCTATTCCCATCATTGTAGATACTTACGTAGACCCCTCCTTTGGTACTGGCTGCCTAAAAGTAACACCTGCCCATGACATGAATGATCATGCATTGGGTCAAAAACACGGTCTAGAAAGCATCGACATCCTGAACGAAGACGGTACCTTAAGTGAGTCCGCTCAGTACTATGTAGGAGAAGATCGTTTTGCGGCACGACAAAAGATCGTTCGACAACTTGACGCTGAAGGATATCTGGTCGAGGCACAGGACTATACCCACAACGTGGGCTTCTCAGAGCGAACCGATACGATAGTGGAGCCACGCCTCTCCACCCAATGGTTTGTGAAGATGAGTGCCCTGGCTACTCCTGCACTAGAGCACGTTTTAGATGGAACCATTCAATTTTACCCAGCCAAATTTAAAAATATGTACCAAACATGGCTGGAGGAGATTCGAGATTGGTGTATCTCTAGGCAATTGTGGTGGGGGCACCGTATTCCTGCTTATTACCTCCCCAATGGTCATGTGGTAGTGGCGCAAGACAAGAAGACCGCCCTAGAAAAAGTACGGCAACAAACCAATAATCCAGCCCTCAAGGAAACAGATCTATGCCAAGATAAGGATGTGCTCGACACCTGGTTTTCTTCTTGGCTATGGCCTTCAAGTGTCTTTGGCGGGATTAAAAATCCTGACAATGCGGACTTCCGCTATTTCTACCCCACTAATGACCTGGTGACCGCTCCTGATATCATCTTTTTCTGGGTAGCTAGGATGATCATGGCGGGCTACGCCTTTCAGAATACACCTCCTTTTAACAATGTATACTTCACGGGTATTGTGCGCGACAAACTGGGAAGAAAGATGGCTAAGACATTGGGAAACTCACCAGAACCGATGGACCTTATCGAGCAGTACAGTGCGGATGGTGTTCGGGTGGGCATGCTCTTGAGTGCCCCTGCCGGCAATGACTTGCTTTTTGATGTCAAGCGCTGCGAACAGGGTAGGAACTTTGCTAACAAGCTATGGAACGCTTCTCGCCTACTTCAGCACTGGAATACTACGGAACGTGCCGAAGAAAAATACATAGTGGCTATACAGTGGTTTCAGGCTCGATTAAATCAAGTAATCGAAGAAGTCAACGCGTATTTCCGGCAGTTCCGAATCTCGGACGCCCTCATGACCCTTTACAAGCTGGTTTGGGATGATTTTTGCTCGTGGTACTTAGAAATGATTAAACCGACCCAGGGCCAAGCCATAGCAGACAGCGTCTATGTTACTACCGTGATTTTTTTTGAATGCCTGCTCAAATTACTGCATCCATTTATGCCCTTTATGACCGAAGAGCTCTGGCATCAGCTACAGCCGAGGAAAGCCCAAGATTGCCTTGTTGTAGCGTCTTGGCCCCAAACAACAACTTACGACGCTATCATACTGCACCATGCCAGTACATCTTTTGAACTGGTCACTTCCCTCAGACACTTAAGAAGTCAAGCCAGGGTTACTCGCCAGCAGCAGCTAACACTTTATGTCTTAGGAACAGACCTACCTACCTGGCTCTCCCCTTTTGTAACCTATGTTAAAAAGCTCACTCATCTAAGTGACATCGTTTCTATACAGAATGAACCCTCCAATACGGTCAGCTGTAGTATTCAAGGAACTACTTTTTATCTCGCTCTAGACCAGCAGGTAGACACATCGAAGGAAAAATCAAGACTGGAAAAAGAACTGGCCTACACCCAAGGCTTTCTAGCGAGTGTCTTGAAGAAGCTCAACAACGAACGTTTCGTCAAAAATGCTCCAGCAACAGTCATCGCCACCGAACGAAAAAAGCGAGCAGATGCGGAGACTAAGTGCAAGCTGATAGAAGAACGACTAACACAACTCAATAAATAAGAATGGATAGCTACTGGAAAGAATCTATTGGAGATGTAGCTACATTACAAAAACTATTGTCAATGGCAGAAATTAAATATAACACTTACCCCCATGCAGGCAATACAAGCGCTAATTGCTGACGAAATACTTGCATTGGAGAAGCAGATAAAAGCCTTAGTCAAGAGCGATAGTCAACTACTACAACAGGTTATCGAGCATGTGTTTCAGGTACCAGGCAAACAAATTCGGCCTATGTTAGTCTTTCTAGTAGCGGGGATCTGTGGAGATATCAATGCCAAGGTCATTCGTGGTGCAGTATTGGTGACCCTACTACATCAGACTTCACTCATACATGATGACGTAGTGGATCAAGCTACCTACCGACGCGGTAGACCGACTACCGGTACTGTTTGGAACAATAAAATAGCCGTACTAATGGGTGATTACCTATTGGCCAAAAGCTGGCGAATGGCTACGCAACACCAAGATAATGACTTGCTGGCCCTCATTGCCGAAACAGCCCAGGTGATGAGCGAAGGAGAATTTCTTCAACTAGAAAAAATTTATTCAGAAAATACCACAGAATCTGTTTACCTGGATATTATCTATAAAAAAACAGCGCATTTGTTTGGGACTTGTTTGGCAGTAGGTGCTACCGCAGCTGGAGCTTCTACAAGTCAAGTAGCTACCCTACGCCAAGCAGGTGAACAGATGGGTATGGCTTTTCAACTGAAAGATGATTGGTTGGATTATAGTACCGAGGATCTAGATAAGCCCTTGGGTATGGACCTCCAAGGAGGTCAAATGACACTTCCCTTGATTCAGGCACTTCAACAATCTACTGAACAGGAAAAAAGAACCATCTTATATGCCCTCAGGAAGGCCCGATATCACCCCCAACAACGAGTGAAAGTACTCGATTTTGTCAGACAATCCTCGGGTATGGACTATACCCAGGGAATGATGCTGCAGTATCAAAACCAAGCCTTGCAAACCTTAGCCAACATGGCTTGCTCACCTTATCAAGAAGCACTTTGTACCCTCATACAACGTATTATCTAATGCTCTGTCTCCTAATAATAGCTAAAACCCTTGCCCCACATTCATACTTAAAGATTGCTATTTAGTCGAGCCTTAACAACTCACTTCCAAGCACAGTACTCAGCGAAGTATACGTGATTTGCCCTCGCCGGGCGGGTGTTCCTTTTTGTCTGCTGCGCAGATTTGAGTAAAGACATATTCCGCAATGCAAAATTGTTGCCTTGGTGGAGAGCGCGTTAAGAAATCCGCAGCTGCAGAACGTTATGGAGCATCTACTGTTTGAGGTCCGAAGGGCCGAGTTTAGATCCGTGCTCGCAACTACAACGACCGATCTTTTTGCCTACTTTTTTCATTTAAGGAAAAAAGTAAAGCCCACCGGCGAGGCGCCCCTCATTTTCTATAAGGTTTTGGAGGGAAATTGTACTTTTCTTGCTTTTTTTACTATCCGTTTTATGTAAAATTCGGGTAAAAATCTTACTGCACACGTTATCATTGATGAATTTTCCCCTTTCTTAAGGGACAACTAGCGAGTGCAGTTGCCAGGTGGGGTGGTGATGAGTGGACTCGAACCACCGACTCACGGATTTTCAGTCCGATGCTCTACCAACTGAGCTACATCACCAAGGTCGTATTAGTATAAGGCTGTAAAGCTAGATAATTCACTCCGCTACTGCAACCGAGATCCTAGGCGTTGCATTGATCCGTGATACTGTGCGCTGTCTTTTGTAGCCCTTTGGCCGGTTTTCCTAGTGTGCGCTGCGCCAAGGCAGTGGTTCAATGTGAGGTGGACGAAGTGATTGACTACACGCAATTCAGTGTGGAGCCCGTCTGGGGGCAGGGTAGCATGGGCTTGATGCTGTAGGCGAACATCGCGTGAGTTTACTGCTCGGGGCAGCTCATTAGCATAATAGTTCTCCAATTTGTGCCCAAACAATAGCAGAATACAGTAACTTGCAAGTGTTAAAACAGATCAAAGTCGCATCATATCAAATAATACAACTTATGTACGTCTCCTTTGACCAACTATCTGATGAAGCACGCATTTGGGTGTATCAGGCTAGTCGTCCGCTTCAAGAAAAGGAGCAGGTAATGATATTACAAAAAACACAAGTTTTCCTGGAGACCTGGGCCTCGCATGGCAACCCCCTGCAATGCAGTGTTTCAATATATTATGATCAGCTCCTTATTCTAGCCGTAGAGGAAAAGTTTCAAAATGCCACCGGATGTGCTATAGATGCTTCTACGCACTTTATCCGCGAGTTAGAGCAAGACTTCCAAATAGCTTTGTTAGATAGGACCCGTATTGCCTTCAGGCATGACCAAACTAACTCCCTGGTTCCATTAGATCAGCTCAAAGCAGCCATTCAGCAAGGAACTATTCTAGCAGATATGCTGACTTTCGATAATACCATCACCCGAAAAAAAGCCCTGACCGATGGCTGGCTGGTTCGCGCTGGAGATGCTTGGTTTGGTAAGTACTTTGATAAATAATAACGTACACTACTCTATTTCATCTTTTTGGAAGCTTTTTATTTCCTCAGCGCTTTGTAGATCTGCTACTCCACCTGATACAATAAACTTCATAGCCTCCGTACTGGTAATATCTGCAGGAATGACTGCCTCCTTAGGTAGGATCAATAAATCGCCTGAGAAGTTGTAAGACTGAGGAATGTATACCGCTACATATCCCGGTAAATGCATGATATCTAGGTCTTCTTGTGTCATAAAGCCCAACTTGTGCAACTTAGCCTCCTTGTTCATGATTACTAGTACAGGCCGAGAAAACTTATTTTTATTACCTACAAAAGCAGAGGTCAGCTCTTTGAGTGAGGCATAGATAGTATTGATGAAGGGGAGTTTTGTAATCAAGCTTTCCGTAATATCAAATATAGATCTGACAAATAGTGTAGAACCCAAGTAGCCAAAGAAGGTGATAGAGATCAACAAGATGGCGCCCCCTAAGCCAGGAATTTTGATCCCGATGAGTCTATCGATAAAATTGAGGGCCAGTGAGATAATATAGGCTGTTAGCGTGAAGGGGCCTACCAGCAATAATCCTCGCATAAAATACCGCAATAGATTATTTACTATTTTTTTGTTGATGAATTGCATATAAATGAGTTTGAATACAGAATCTACTATAAATCATCAAATATTACAAACTAGACATCCTTTAAGCGTGATATGATAGGTATCGTGTGGATATAGTGTTGTGTCTTTATCCAAAGTAAATGCAGGCACTACCAAACGAACACAAGCCCTGATAAGACAAGCTATCTTAACTATAATTGCGAAGTCTTGGGAGAGTGCCTGGAAAACACCGTGATAACCAGTGTAAAAACCAGGCCCAACAGCACAGTGCTGGAAAATACTCCAATCGATAAGATCTCTGGTGTTATGTTCTGTACCAGCTGCACCGTTTTTTTAGCAATAGTCTCATCTATGGCTGTTTGCTGCACAGCTTGTTGTATATTTTTCTGCAACTGTACGATGAGGCTCTTATCTATCCGTTGGGTATACCAATACACGGGTAGTGCGTTAATGAGGCCTGTAAATGAGACGATAATCAGGCCTAGCTTGAGACCTTGATTGTAAGTCATACAGCCGCCATTGGCTGCTTTGTAATAGTAATGCCCCGAATAGACTCCTAAAGCCAGCACTACAGAGCCTAGGTTACCCCATAATGATTGCTGTAGTCCCACGAGCTGGATGACTAGCCCGTAAGCAATAAGTCCCAATACCGTGATAAAGCCACTCCTGATACCAATAGACCACATATTTTTATAGTCAAAAGCTTATGTATGAAATCCTTTTGCTAAAAGTAGAAAAAAACGGATTGCTATACCTGGCCTCGTTGTGCAGCTCTTTCTAAATCTCTTTCCTTAATACGCTGGCGTTTATCGTATAACTTCTTGCCTTTAGCCAAAGTAATTTGCAGCTTAGCTATTCCCTGCTCGTTGATGAAAAGTTGGACAGGAATAATTGTCAATCCCTTTTCTTTGCTACGCATGAGCTTATTAAGCTCTTTTCTACTCAAGAGAAGCTTACGCTCCCTGTTCTCAATATGGTTGTAAATATTGCCTTGTGCATATACTGCAATATGCATGCCTTTGACCCAGAGCTCTCCCTTAGCGAAGTAACAGTAAGACTCTCGTAGACTTACTTGGCCGGCTCTAATAGACTTGATCTCTGTGCCCGTCAAGACTACACCTGCTATGTATTTCTCTAGAAATGTGTACTCAAAACCCGCCTGCTTATTTTTGATGGTTACGTGCTTGGCTATTTTATTTTGTTTTAAGCGCATGGTATGTAACACTGCAATCTATATAGGTAATTATGACAACCATAAGATGAATGTAAAAAATTAAAATGAATTTTCCTACAGCAAGCGTGCTTTGGGGCTATTCAGTGACTCTGTTGTATTTGAGTTTATTTCAGCCTATGCGTGACTGGTAGCATGTGTTTTAGAATGGCATTCTAGGCTTAGCATTTACTTGCAAGTCGCAAAAATCTCCTGCCATGTACTGGTAGTGGGCAGTGACAGCCACCATGGCTGCATTATCGGTGCAATATGCCAGTTTCGGAATAAATACCTGCCAGCCCTCTTGCTCAGAAAATTGCCTTAGTTGCTTTCTGAGGCCAGAATTAGCAGCTACCCCACCTGCTATAGCCATAGTCTTGATACCTGTCTGGGTAACAGCTTGCTTGAGTTTATCTAAGAGCATACTGATTAGGGTATGTTGAATGCTTGCACAAAGATCGGCTCGGTACTTAGCTACAAACTGGCTATCTTTTGCTTGATGTTTCTGGAGAAAGTATAGAAAAGCGGTTTTAATACCGCTAAAAGAAAAATTTAGCTGAGACACATGAGTAGATGGAAACGAAAAGCGTACCGGATCTCCTTGCTGTGCATGCTGGTCGATGTGTGGGCCTGCAGGGTAGGGTAGGCCCATCAGCTTGCCTATCTTATCAAAGGCTTCGCCTACCGCATCATCTTGCGTTTGGCCAATGACCTCCATATTCAAATGGTCCTTGACAAGGACTAGCTGAGTGTGTCCTCCGCTTGCAGTGAGGCCAAGTAGTGGGAAAGTAGGATAAGGGGCTTCAATAAAATTGGCCAAGATGTGGGCACGCATGTGATGCACTGCGATCAGCGGAATATCCAATGCAAAAGCGGTAGACTTAGCAAAGGAGGCACCCACAAGCAATGCCCCCAGTAGTCCAGGTCCTTGTGTAAAGGCGATGGCGTCAAGTTCTGATAGGGTGATGTTGGCTTCTTGTATGGCTTTCCTAACGACAGGAATTAGGAGTTGATCATGGGCACGAGAAGCTAGTTCGGGCACAACCCCTCCGTATTGTGCGTGTATCGCTTGGGTAGACACTACGTTACTTGCTACTTTCCCTTGGCATACTATAGCTGCCGCTGTCTCATCGCACGAAGTCTCGATGGCTAAGATGACCGGGTGGTTGTACTTCACTGAAATTACGGTAACCTACGACAAAGCTAAGCAGTAAAGCATAGAAGGAATGGTGAGGAAACATAATTTTTGTCCTCGGCGTTGCTCTTCCCTATGCAGTCCATACTACATAGCTGAGCCTTAATAATTCACTTCCAAGCATAGTACTCAGCGAGGCATACGTGGTTTGCCCTCGCCGGCGAGGAGACCCTCATTTTTTGCAAGGTTTGGAAGGGTATTTACTATTTCCTTGCATTTTTTGATACCCTATCTTTGAGATATATTCAAGAATAGTGCTCTTAGCACCTATTACTCGATGTTATATCTCTTTCTTAAGGGGTAGTTACATGGAGAAGAGCAAGCCTAGGAGATATTTACTCGTGTCGTTCTCTCATTGGCACTACTATCCTTTAGAAGCCCATCCTGGTAGAGCATCATCGGCATCTTCAGATACGTTTGGGGTTAGTCCTTCTACCTCATTGTTGACTTCCATTATTTATTACTTCAGGCGGGGGGGGCATAGTGCCATGCATTTTCTCATTATTCAAAGTCCTCTGCGCTCTCATGCATTTGCCCAGGCATTCATTTATTTTTTTTAACGTTTCCTCATCCTTACCAGAAACTTTCTCTGCTACTGACCTTACTACTGGTAGCAAAGTTTCTAGCGTTTCTAAAATAGCGCTTTGCCTGACGTTATTATTTCCAAAATGTCCTGCGACATATTCTGGAAGGCTAGCAGACTCATTATTCGACCTATCATCATCTTGAATGCCTTGCGTGACACGATTAAGTTGCTCAATGGCTCTTGTCATTTTGTCGAACCTATCGTTAATTTCTGTTTTTTCGACTTTTCTACTGCTTTCTATGTCATTAAATTTTCCTTGTAGTACTTCGACCTCGTCACTTATCTGCTGATTATTAGCACATTGTACGAGGGGAAAAAGCCCTATCGTAGATAATATATATCTTGTTAACAGTAGTGATATTCTCATGATTTGTTGCCGGGTTAGTTCTACCTATTTGCATTTGAGGCAATACTAGTTGTCGCAGAGCGAGGTTGTGACGTTAATGTTTCCTCTTCCTCTCTATGTATTTGTGCTAATTGGCCTTTTATTACGTCACATTCCTCTGACACAGACGCTAGCTTAGCTTCTGTACGTGCATACTCCCTTGTCTTGTACCAATAAGCAACGCCAAATATTGCCGCACTCACTACAAAGCCTCCCCCCAAATTATAAGGTTCGAATTGCCATCTACTCTGCCTTGTAGCTACATTACTTAAGTCTGTATATGTCTCTTTCTTTGAGATGCCAGACTTCTCACCCATGTGTTGGGTTATAAAAATCGGCTCTTCTACCTCTGGACACTGTTTGCTCACCATATTTCTCCACCCCTCGTTCATCTTATGAATGCTAGCGCTGAGCTCTTCTTTATCGCTTCGGCATTTCCTTACATTTTCTCGTGCTCTAGAGACTCTGCCCTCTAAGTCGTCTTGTAATTGCTTTAATTCAGCTTCGTAATCAGCTTTAGCCGTATTTATTGCGGCATTTAAATCTTTGATTTCCTCTTGTAAGCCCTCCTTTGCATGTTCATAACTTTTCTGCTCTCTCAAGACTGTTTCTTGAAGAGAAGCGACTTTACTATTTGAGTTTTTATGCTCTAAACTTAGCTTGGCATACTGTTCTCGAAGCGAACTCAGTTCAAATTCTTGATTATCGCGTTCTTCTTTACATCTCTTTACTTCTCTTCCTGCTTCTAATAAACCACGTGACACAATGGGATTGCGCACTACTTCACCTAAACCACCATCCCAATTAATAAAATCACCTACCGTCACGAATTCATTTTTGTCATTGTCCCCTATATTCATCACATCCTGATGGTTACAACTGCATAGAAGGGCAGCGGCAGATAGGGACAAAAAAATTAAGAAATTTAGTTGTTCAGTCTTCTTCATGAAACAAACGTTAAATGTTTTCTTTATGTTTTTTAGCAAAATGCAATTATCCGACGAAAAAGTCGAAATAACAAGTATTACGCTTTTTTCTTATCTCCTTAAGGGAGAACCAACCTCCGTAAAATTCATTATTTCCAGCGGTATAGCCATGACATCCTCCACCAGTCATTCCTGTGTTGCTGTGCGGTGCTATTCTGCTGATCATTGAGTTCTTGCGAGATTTCCATGGGATCTTCTTCTCTTCCAGATGTGATCGACAAGAGGCTATCGTCATCATTACTAAAATTTCCGAAAGAAGTATCGACAGTACTAAGGGTATCCGTGGTATTGGAACTATTTCTAATGCCAAAAATGTTGAAAATAGAGAAAAAACCAGATTCTTCTTTATCAACATTCCCTACATACACGTATTCAGGTATTTTAGGTCGGCTCTGTATTGCCATGCTTTTTTCCTTCAATACTATGTTAGCTTTACTTATTTCTTCCTGCATCGTTTTACATGCTAATAAATTTTCTTGCATTTTTCTGATGCAGAATGCTGTTGTTTTTGTAGGCTCTTTTCTCTCTTCTGAATCCGGAGGAACTTCTTCTTTCGATGTTTTTGGTGTTTGATAGGACCCGTTTAACGAATCATTACTCTGTGCTACATTTTGCGCTAATCCTAGCTCATTGTGATTGCATCTTAGGCAGAGCAATAGGGGGCATACAAAGACGACTAGTGTGTGCGCAGACGATATAAACCTCACCATATAGATCTCACATTAATTATCACTATGATAGAACAATCTCTATTATTAAGATATCTCCCGTAAGCTGTTAGTAGCCTATACTACGGTATAACATAGTGCATAGCGCTAACACTACTCTTGCTTCTTGGCATTTGACGCTTTGGTTACTGACTCCACCTCGCTCAATCTCGATTTAAGCTCTTCGTGCTCTTGTGCTATCGATTCGGTAGCTGCCAATATTGCCTGTAACGCTATTTTTGTTTCGTGTGATTCTTCAAAAACTTCTCGTGTTCTTTCGCTATTTTCCAACAAGATATTGGCTATCTCGCGTATATCCTCTTCTATTTTTCTTGTTCTTTCTTCTTCTCGGTTATCTCCCGCAGGCTGTTCTGGGGGCTCCTCCGTTATGGTAGAAAGCGGCTCATTTGTTCTTACTGTCGGTATGGATCTGATTTTTTCTGGTGCTTTTTTAGTGCCTACTAACTTCTGGTATGTCCAAAGCCCCAGTACTCCTATTGCCATTCCTCCCATTCCGAAGTACGTTTCTCTTGGTGTTATCATATTTGGGAGCGGGGGCTCTACTAGCGTATTCCTACAGTTTTCTAAGTCGTTTATGCAATCGTTTAGTTCCTCTTCTACAACACTTAACATGGCCCCTCGGCTTTCTAGTCCATTTTTTAGTGTAGCTTCTCTAATATCGCATTGACCCAATTGGTAGTTCTTGTTGCATCTTTTATCCAATAATCCGGGAAGGATTGGATTGCATTTAAGTTTATCACTTGCTTCTGTTTGTTCCTTTATAGATTCAGACGCCATAGTCATCATAGAGGAAGTATGGCAGCTAGAGAGAAAAAAAGCGCCAACTATGAGTATATTCAGGGGGGTAAGCAAAACATTTTTTTCATAATACGTAGGGAAAGTAATGCTAATTAACCCAATTGTAGCCGTAGTGTATACGCTCACCACAATCATATTAAAAAAGGATTATAGAGTCAAGTTTTAATATTCGTCAGTTTTCATAATTCGAGACCTTTATACAGAAACTTTATGCATGAAGGGCCCATTTGGGTAGTTTAAAGCCCTGGCTATCTCTGAACGAGTACGTACCGTTCTACATTTTCTCTAAGAACAGATACATTGACAGGGCCATGCAGTAAAATACCAACCGCTCATCACTAAAATGTGTTTTTGAATGATACTAAACCGCGCAAAGGTCTCTCTTCTTATTTTTCTCTTAGCATCTTCGCTGCCGGAACTTTCGGTAATTCGCTGTTTGATCATAGTATAAGAATTTATAGTGAACGGATATTTTGCCTACCGATAAGGCAGTTAAAAAATCTTACTTTTGCCATCAGCCGTTCAAAGGTCTCTTTAGGATAAATTTGCCCGCCAGACGTCTGCAGAACGTCGTGTCGGTTGTAGCTCTTCTCCCTGCTTAAGGTAAGTGCGTGCTTTAACAGTACAAAAAATCTAACAAAATCAATGAATATGATCTGGATACAAATGGTTGTTGTGTTGTTTGCTATCTTTCTTGGCACAAGACTTCAGGGAATCAGTTTGGGCATTATGGGGGGGTTAGGTTTAGCTATCTTGGCCTTTTTTTTTCATATCAAGCCCACTAATCCGCCCATAGATGTCTTGATGATTGTTACGGCAGTTGTTACTGCTTCGGGTACTTTAGAGACAGCCGGCGGACTGCGCTATTTAACCACACTAGCAGAAGGGCTTATTAGAAAGTATCCGCATCGAATCACTTTTATCAGTCCCTTGGTAGTGTATTTATTTACCTTTTTGGGAGGCACTGGGCATACCATTTATGCATTACTTCCTGTGATTGCTGATGTGGCTAAAGATGTGGGGGTACGCCCTTCTAGGCCCTTGTCGATGGCTGTCATTGCTGCTCAGCAAGCCGTCTTAGCAAGCCCTATATCAGCACCCACAGCCCTGGTGGTAGGACTTTTGGCACCTCATGGGATAGGGTTACTAGATATTCTAAAAATTTGTATTCCGGCAACCTTGGGTGGCATTGTATTGGCTGCTTTTGTGACTAACAAGTTGGGTAAAGAATTGCATGAGGATCCAGAATTTTTAAAGAGAGAAGTTCAGCAAGAAAAAATACAGCAGGATATGGCAGCTGCGTCGGTATCGAGCTCAGCCAAGCGCGCTGTAGGTATATTTATGTTGGGTATTGTGTCAGTTATCTTGTTGGGCGCTTTCAAGAGCTTGCGGCCCAGTTGGGAAATTAATGATCTCATGCAACCGATGGCTATGCCTCTTGTCATTGCGATTATGATGTTGGCCACTGCAGCTTTGATCGTGCTGTTATGCCATCTAAATCCCAAAGAGATTGCGAAGAGTAACGTTTTTACTTCGGGCATTCAAGCTGTCATCGCTATTCTGGGCATCTCTTGGCTGGGAGATACATTTATTGAGGCCAATAAAGCTGAGATCTTGGCTGCGGTTCAAGCTCAGATCATGCAAGCACCTTGGCAGTTTAGTTTGTTGCTATTTCTGATGTCTATCCTGCTTGTTAGCCAAGCCGCTACCATTCGTGCCATCATGCCCTTGGGTATTGCGTTGGGACTACCAGGTGCGGCCTTGCTGGCTGTATTGCCTGCCGTCAATGGTGTTTTCTTTATACCCAATTATCCTACGATGCTTGCTGCTATGAACTTAGATAGCACAGGGACTACACGGGTGGGTAGATTTGTATTAAACCACAGTTTCATGATCCCGGGCCTTGTGGCTACGACTACGGCCGTGGCTATTGCGGGAGGGGTAGCTAAATTTCTTTTCTAGTTTGAGCTGCTGAGTTCTTACCGGTGTAGAATAGTGCACCCTTTGAATGCAGATTTGCTTAGTTGAGCCTTAACAATTCATTTCCCATTTAGTTTTGGGCAAAACGCAATTTCCCACGAAAGTTCAGACAAAAAAAGACTAAAACCATAGTGTTCCCCCAATTACCTGCTGCCCATCTCATAAGAAGGAGTAGATTAAACCCCATTCCTGCCAGTAGGGTGTTATTGGTGCCTCCTAGGCTCCCCTCCAGGTAGTTTCTACCCAGCCTGTGACCGTTTTTCAGGTGGCCTCTGATCGCTTCTATCGCTGAGCGACGCTTACACGACTTCTTGTGCCTGCGTTGGGCGTAATCACTGCCATGACGTTTCTTGCCGGGCATTATCACCTCCGTATCCCTAACTGAGCATGACCGCGGTAGCCCTTGTCTATCAGCACTCGGTCATAATCACGACCCGTCCACTGCTTTACTTGAGCCAGCGTAGGGGCCAACATTTTGCTATCATGGGGTTGACTAAAAAATAGTGATCCCTACTACCACGTTGCTGCCCAATAAACTTGCTACTGACCTTACCCCACAGACTGGTCCATTTTTAGTGAAAGTAATAGGTCTTGCTGCTCTTTTCAGCCCATTGATTGGTAACAACAAGTACTCTGATGCAGGGTCAGCAAAGCACAGGCCCTTCTTTGAGTGATCGCATGTTTGTTCGTAAGCTGATCGACCACAGAACGTTTCGAGGATGGGTTTAGACCTTTTTTGATAGAACCTCTTGTAGCATTACTTTGTCCAAGGGCAGATCAGATACCAAACTTTTGAGCTTTTTATTCTCTTCTGAGAGGTCCTTGAGCTGTTGCGCTTCGCTTACATTCACCCCTCCATTCCATACAGGGCCTTCCAGCGGTAAAAAGTAGGCTGGCCTATGCTGTACTTTCGGCATAGTTCTGGAACTCCAACACCACTTTCTTGTTCTTTGATGATGCTAGTGATTCGAGAAATACTTAGTTTATCCTGCATTATCGGTCTGCTTTATAGTGATATAAAATTCTCACTTTTGGGGGACCAAAATTCGGGGAGAAGGTCAGTTGTGCTTATATACATTAGAGTTCTGCCGGCACTTGGAAATTCTGTCAATTCGCTTTAATTTGCCTGCCTCGTTATTGTGAGTTTTTTCCCCTACAGTTACAGTGCGAGAATAGCTCAGTTGGTAGAGCACGACCTTGCCAAGGTCGGGGTCGCGGGTTCGAGTCCCGTTTCTCGCTCCAGTATGTTGACCATTATTTTCCTATTTATTGGTTTTGCAAGGGCGATGATGTTTTTTATGAGCCGTATATATAAAACGTATCTATATACGCAGATGGCTTAGCCAGGGTGGTGGAATAGGTAGACACGCAAGACTTAAAATCTTGTGGGCGTTTGTCCGTGCGGGTTCAAGTCCCGCCCCTGGTACGTTTTTTACAAAACTAAGGAGTAATACTCTTGTATGGTGGTTAATGTATTCAATCGATTGTTTAGCCCACCAACTACCCCTGCATTTATATCATCCTCATTGATCCCTTTTCACGTTATGGCTCGATTTAAGTGTTTTATAACCTATCTTGTAATGTGGCTATTGGCGTTAGGGTGGTCTGTACCTGTATCTGCCCAGGTCGATTCTTGGGACCTACTTGAGTGGCCAAGAAATACCAAGTTGAGTATCGAAGTTGGTTGGGGCATACCCTATGGCCGGGCATTGGGTGATGCAGGAGAGATAGATGGCATCTCGTTTCTTCGTCCTCAACGGGGTACAAGGCTGCAATCTCGAGTAAGCACTAACTGGCGTTTGGGAATAGTCGGGTGGTATGGAATGATCAAAGACCAAGCAGACGGCGTGTGGGCCTTTGGGCCGGAGATTGGCCTGTTACTGGGTGGTCAGCAAAAAGTCCAATTTATCGAGGTTGGCGATTATGGTCAAAAGCTAGGAGAGCACAGTGTTGAAACGCATGCTGTGCATGTCCCCATATGTGCACAGTTAACTTTCTTTTCTTCAGAAGTGCGCAAAATGTTAGAGTTAAAAGTAGGATGCGAACTCTCTGTCATTTATGCGTTACGTTACCAGCGATCCTTTAAGGGAGGGCCATGGTCATACGAAAGAGATCATGCCACTTGGAAAGCCAACAGTACTATCACCTCAAGCAGCCTGATTTTTGGAGGAACTATATATTTCCTGCAAGGGTGTTGTGTTGCTTGACCACGTCATTCAGGGCTCCTGTGGAAGCATTAGCAAAACTGGAGCGGTCTCATGAGCGAGAGCATATGTGCGAGAATCGTCCCCAAGCAGGCAATGCTCGCCTTTTTTACGGTGCATGGGCGCTGTGTACTTCGCTAATTGAGTTTAGCTTGGGGATCGATCTAGTAGATGCTTTTGGGGGAGACTTTTAGCAAGACATTCTTGGGGATGGGTTAATTCCCCTTTAGAAAAGAAAATTCATCGAATACTAGGCGCTCAGAGAGATATTGAGAAGCGCAACCGCATTGCCCATCGCTGTGGCATTCAACTGTGTCAGAGCTATCGGTTTGTGGTGCAACGTTTTGTACTATGGCCAACGCTACGCTCACCTGCCTAGGCATGCTAAAAAAGCCAAGAAAGCCTTGAAAAAGCTCCGCACGCTAGCAGGTCGCCAGTTGCGGGATCTCCAGAGGCAGTTGGCCAAGTTAGGAAAGCAGGAGCTCTATGCTCCTCTTGTGCAAACGATGGAGCGTATTGTTGGCCAACAAAGGGGAGACAGAAACAAGGTCTACAGCCTGCATGCCCCAGAGACAAGCTGCATCGCGAAGGGTGAGGCGCACAAGAAGCATGAGCTTGGTAGTAAGGTATCGGTAGCAAGTTTATCGGGCAGCAATGTGGTAGTAGGAATCACTAATTCTTCAGGCAACCCCCCATGTGACGTTGCCCCATTTTTAAGTAGAGATTCCCGTGTTCCTATAGGCCATTTTTCTCACCTCAAGT
>WTJV01000006.1 GCA_011524725.1 Amoebophilaceae bacterium
TGACCACATGAAAGCCCCGTTTCCTACAACCTTCTACTACTGCTTGTAGCGGTTTCTCGGGTACAGAGTTCTCCAAAAATATAGCCTTGATATTTCTTTGAATGATGAACTTGACCAAGTCAGTCACATCCTTGAGCCCACATTCTGACACAGTAGAAATGCCCTGTAATCCTCGAACTTCTATATTATAAGCACGACCAAAATACCCAAAAGCATCGTGAGCAGTAATAAGGACACGTTGCTTACTAGGAATCTGCTGAATAGCTTGCAGAGTTTCTTGATGTAATGTGTCTAGCTTTTGTAGGTAACAAGAGGTATTCTCTTGGTAATAAGCAGCGGCTTCAGGGTCTGCGGCTTGAAGCGTATCGCTGATGTACTGCACTACCTGCTTCCACAAACACACATCAAACCAAATATGAGGATCTACGCCTATGGAAAAATTTGCATCTACAAGCTGCTGATCGGGTGTAAGGGTTTTTCCTACCGCATAGACAGGTTTTTTAGTACTTAACTTGTGTAAGATATCAGCCATTTTTCCTTCTAAGTGAAGTCCATTGTAGAAGACAATATCGGCATTGAGCAAATCCTTAACATCTTGCTGTGTTGCCCTGTAAGCATGCGGGTCTACCCCAGGCCCCATCAGAGTAATGACCTTTGCATGGCCTTGAACGATGTTTTTCACTGCATCGCCGATTATATTGGTGGTAGTGACTATGGTAAACTGTTTTTCGGCCCCGTTATCACAACGTGCGAGACAAACTAGTAATAGTATAGTGCAGCTGTATTGCTTGATAGTACGCCAGGAGGAGACAAGTTTCATTATATAATTGATAGCAAGAGCTTAAGGAATGATTAAAATATTGTCACTGACCTTTTGAGATATATTAACTTTAGGGAAATGATCGACGCTGATATCCATAGATTGATCAAATGGCATCTTTTCGATCACATTGACTTGGGCACCTATGTAAATACCTCGTTTGCTTAGGTATTGCAAGAATTGCGGTGTTCCTTCCCTGACAGCTGTGACAATGCCGCTGCTTCCTACTTCCATATTGGCTAGTGTCACGCTGACTTTATGTGTACTTTTCCCTTGAGCATCGGGGATAGGTTCTCCATGGGGACTATATGCTGGATTACCTAAGAAGTCGTCGAGTCGTTGTATGAGCAAAGAAGATTGTATATGCTCGAGCTGCTCTGCTATTTCGTGTACTTCTTCCCAGCCCAATTTGAGTTTTTCTACAAGAAATGCCTCCCACAGTAAGTGTTTACGTATGACCTTAAGCGCATGGATCCTGCCTGCTTCTGCAATACCGACCCCCTGATATTTCTGATAGACTACCAGCCCCTTCTCGTATAGCTTTTGAACCATATCTGTCACTGCTGCTGGACTCGTGTTCAGTACCTCAGCAATGGTACTGGTAGCTATTGCTTTTTTGCTGTTTTCAGCCTGCTGATAGATGACTTTGAGATAATTTTCTTCTGTGTGGCTGATGGGCATAGGCTGTCTGGTTTTGATTACAATACTAAATTAATATTTATTTAGGCTAATCTAAAAATATTTTTTTGCTAGCTTAAAAGTAAAATAGCTTACTGTCTATACTGTCTGCCCTACTCAAGATATACGATGGAATTGTGCGGCCCATTAACGAAGTCTTGTGACCATGATGTTAATTTGCATTATTAAACTCAGAATAATATTTGGTCATTATTTTTAAGTGTCTATATATCAGTGTTTTATAGCACCATAATTTAATATTCAGTTAGGGGCTATAAATAGTACTAAAAAGAGAATCATTGGATAAAATATTACGCTGTATAGCTGTGATTTACGCCCCGCTGGGTGGAGGGCTTTTGGTCTATCACGCAAAAAGAATCCCAAAAATTACCACCAAGAAGAAGCCGGGACTAGCTTGGCTGTTCCTTAACCGTATGCTAGACAAGCCCATGCGATTATACGCACTCGAGACAACGCCTCTCTGAGCATTTGATACAGCACCAAGCTCACGCCCTAATAATCCCCTAGGCGGGTCCTTGATTTTAGTAGAGACATCGTTTAGATGCGCTAGGCCTACAGATAGAATTTTAGCGAGCGGAACCACAGTGGCTGACTTTTTTAACGCTCTTTTTGCGTGGCATAGAAGAAGGTAGCGTGCTAACTACAGCAAAAAAGAGTGACCCGAACAAAAAGCATACTCTGGGTGTCAATTGAGCGTTAACTATTGTATATTCGACACTAGCAGATTTACGACTATATTATACCTATACTTAAAAGCATCGCATACATGGCCCAACATATCAAGCTGATCGAGGACGCCTGGGTAGACAGAGCAAGCTTACAAGAAGTGTCGACACAAACCGCCATCGAGGCAGTTATTGATAAATTAGATCGGGGCCAACAAAGAGTAGCCGAACATACCCCAACAGGGTGGCAAGTCAACGATTGGGCCAAAAAGGCAGTGCTATTGTACTTTCTTATACGCAAGATGAAAGTGCAAGAAGTAGGCCCTTTAGTCTTCTATGACAAGATCCCCTTAAAGCAAAACTTTAAAGAACTGGGCGTAAGAGTGGTGCCTCCTGCGGTAGCTCGTTATGGTGCTTTTTTACATCGAGGTGTTGTACTCATGGCTTCTTACGTTAATATAGGGGCTTATGTCGATGAAGGGACCATGATAGATATAGGTGCTGCTGTAGGTAGCTGTGCTCAGCTAGGTAAGCATATTCACGTTAGTGCGGGCGTCACTATAGGAGGTGTACTGGAACCGCTTCAGGCAACCCCTGTGATCATTGAAGATGGTGTATTTATTGGTGCTCGATGTTCTATTGTAGAGGGGGTACATGTACACGAAGAAGCTGTCATCGGTGCCAATGTGACCCTTACAGCCAGCACAAGGATCATTGATGTTACGCAGAAAGGCAATCCTCAAGAATATCGAGGATATGTTCCTGCAAGATCCGTGGTTATACCTGGCTCTTTGCCAAAGCAATTCCCCGCAGGCCAATATCATGTTCCATGCGCCTTGATTGTTGGTCAAAGAACTGAAAACACAGATCAAAAGGTTTCTCTCAATAATGTGTTGCGAGACTACAATATCAGTGTCTAGATGTCTATGATGTAAGCCACGCTGTTTTCTGAGCTTGGGCTAGTCAACTGAGGTATTTATTAGCGCTTTCTGGCATCCACACACGTCTGACAATATAGGATTCCTGGGCTTGTTTTACCGCTCCCTGGGTGCGAATACGTGAGGCTTTTGAGACGAATTGGTTATCCCTCAAGAAAATCTAAATTCACTGTGTAGGGCATGCATAGACCTGTTTTTTTCGAAAAAAGTAAAAAAACGTAAGGAACTTATAGCTCCTTTCCTAAACCTTGTAAAAAATGAGTGTCACCTCACCGGTGTGGCCTTACTTTTTTCCTTGGATGAAAAAAGTAAGCAAAAAAATCAGTCGCTGTGGTTCCGCTCGCTAAAATCCTGGTCTTAAGCCTAGACCATCTTAACTTAGCTCTACGGACCGTCCCAGACATAAGATGCCCTTAACGGCCTGCGGCTGTGGATTTCTTGACGTACTCCCCACCAAGGCAATAATTTCTTGCGGTACGTGTGCGTGGTCCCCTTTTTGTGCGGAAGACAAAAAGGAGTATCTCTCCAGCAAGGAGACAACACGAACGCTTCGCCGAGTATTAAGCTCAGAAACGAGTTGTTAAAGCACAACAACTTGGGCACATCACAAACAACAACCGCTTACCTGGGCTGAGGATAAGGGGAACAGATGCAGGCCCGCTTACTGGTTCTATTTCACTTGACTTGTGACTGACATATAAGACGGCGGCACTCCCGGCTAAGCTGCTTGAGTATAGCCTACCATGAATACATCAGATATGCATTATACAGGTCCACATGGGGCAACAACATCGCAACCACAGCGATGCATAAAGTAGTTATTAGACATACCCTGTCTCTATTTTGGCTACCGAGGCAATCGTATCGCGCTTATCTAAGCGAATCAAGCGTACCCCTTGCGTAGCCCGGCCCATAACACGTAGGTCTGTCACAGCTATGCGAATAATAATTCCTGATTTGTTGATGATCATGAGCTCGTCCGTGTCTGTCACGGCCTTGATAGCTACCAATGCACCCGTCTTTTCTGTAATCTGCAGTGTCTTCACTCCCTTACCGCCTCGCTTAATAATACGGTAATCTGCTACAGCAGAGCGTTTTCCGAAGCCTTTTTCGGATACCACCAGGAGATCGGATTGCTCTTGTTGGGTACTTACTAATCCTATCACTCGATCATCATTACCAGCCAGCATAATACCTTTAACACCCGCAGCTACTCTACCCATAGGCCTTACATCTTGCTCGTGAAACCGAATGGCCCTACCTGATCTTAGGGCCATGATCACATGGCTATCTCCTTCTGTCAATTTTACTTCAAGCAGCCTATCTCCTTCATTAATGCGAATAGCATGGATACCATTGGCACGTGGTCTAGCATAAGCCGCTAGCGAGGTTTTTTTAATAGTACCTTGTTCGGTACACATAATAACATAGTGGCTATCTACATAAGCGGCATCCTCGAGGCTTTTAACTTTTATCACACTCCTCACTTGGTCGCCCGGTACTATGTTGATCAGGTTCTGAATGGCTCTTCCTTTAGCAGTCTTACTTCCCTCTGGGATGGCATAGACTTTCTTCCAATACACTTGACCGAATTCTGTAAATATAAGCAGGTAGTTATGTGCGGAGGCTACAAATAAGTGTGCAGTAAAGTCATCTTGCTTAGTAGTTGCACCACGTACTCCTACTCCTCCTCTACCCTGCGTTCTATAATCTGCTAACGGCGTTCTTTTGATATACCCCTCGTTAGAAATAGTAATGACCATTTCCTCATCAGGAATCATGTCTTCGACAGTTAACCCATCGGCATTGTGTTCAATGGCTGTTCTACGATCATCGCCATAGCGCTCCTTTATGTCTGTCAATTCTTCTTTTATCAGCCGCATGCGCAGGGCTTCATCGCTCAGTATAGCATTAAGGTGCTCAACAAGCTGCTGCACTTCTTCATATTCCTTAACAATCTTCTCTCGTTCTAGCCCGGTAAGCCGTTGTAAGCGCAAGTCTAAAATGGCCTTGGCCTGTATTTCGCTGAGGTTATAGTCCTGCGTCAATCTTTCCTTGGCTTTTTCAGGGTCTTGGGAAGCACGAATGAGTGCGATGATTTTGTCTAGGTTATCTAGCGCAACCAAGTATCCTTCCAAGATATGTTGCCTCTTCTCTGCCTGGTTCAGCTCATACTTTGTTTTTCTGATGAGGACTTCATGCCTATGGGCTACGAAATGCTGTATGAGCGCTTTTAGGTTGAGTAGTTGTGGTCTGCCTGCCACCAAAGCGACGTTGTTGACACCAAAAGAGGTCTGCAACGCTGTATGCTTATAGAGGTTATTGAGTACCACGTTGGCCAGTGCATCCCGCTTCAGTTCATACACTATGCGTAGTCCCTCCTTGTCCGACTCATCTCTGATATCTGCAATACCCTCTATCTTCTTTTCGTTGACGAGCTGCGCAGTTTTTTCAATCATCACCGACTTGTTGACCATGTAGGGTATGGCTGTCACGATGATTTGCTCTTTGCCTGATGCAGTGGTTTCAATGTCTGCTTGGGCACGCATTACTACTTTTCCTCTACCCGTCTCATAGGCTTCTTTGATGCCCTGATAGCCATAGATAATACCGCCAGTAGGGAAGTCAGGTGCTATGATATGCTGCATCAGGCCCTCTATAGTAATGTCGTTGTTGTCGATGTAAGCAACAATACCGTTGATGACTTCTCTGAGATTGTGCGGAGGCATATTGGTAGCCATGCCTACAGCAATACCCGAGGTGCCATTGATAAGTAAATTAGGTAGCTTGGCTGGTAAGACTACAGGCTCTTCTAACGAATCATCGAAGTTAGGTCGGAATTCGACTGTGTTTTTGCTGATGTCTCCCAGCAGTTCCTCAGCCGGGCGTGTTAGGCGAGCTTCTGTGTAGCGCATGGCTGCTGGTGCATCTCCGTCTATAGAGCCGAAGTTGCCTTGTCCTCCAACCAATGGATAGCGCAAGGACCATTCTTGTGCCATCCTGACCATGGCGTCATATACAGAACCATCTCCATGGGGATGGTATTTACCCAGCACCTCCCCTACTATCCTAGCCGCTTTTTTGAAGGGTTTGTCAGCGCCCAGCCCTAGATCGTGCATCCCATACAATACCCTTCTGTGTACAGGCTTTAAGCCGTCACGCACATCAGGAAGTGCCCTGGCAATAATCACCGACATCGAGTAGTCGATGTAGGCTCCTCGCATCTCATCTTCTATGTTAATGGGGATAATATTTTCTTGTACGCCTGTGGCCATGTTTATGTACTTTCCATTTCTATTAAAACAGACAACAAGTTACGCATTATTGGCGTAAATAGCACACTCGACTTATCTGTAGAGACGGGGCGTAATCAGGGTGGGCATGCTTTCTCTATCGAGAGAAGAGATAAAAAGAAGCCAATACCGAGGTTAATAAGGAATATTAAAGCAACACTAAGGCCTCCTGCGGACAACTTAACTTGAAAAAGCTATGCACAAAAGGAGTGACAAGTATCCACGGTACTACTCTACCGATAGTGCCGGATTATTCAATACTTCCATGCATCTTTCTTTGAGTTCCTGTGCTGCGTCGTGCAGCTCCAGTCGTTGCGCTTGAGGCACAAAAAACTGGAGGGTTTCTTTAGCAATACGCACTTGACTGGCTGGAGATTTACCCTGTATGGTGCGCATGTTGTGTATACGGTCTGCCAGCTTCACATACATAGCCCGGTCATCGCCAGTTTCTAGAAGCATCAGTATATTCTCTTCGGCAGAGAGCTTGATCTTGTAAAAACTATTCTCATTACTCTCCAAATGAGTCAATTTGTCTACGATTCTGGCTGTATCTCGACCAAAGACTTTTCTAATTTGCTTCAAAAGCATCGAGGTGTCTTCGACCGTATCATGGAGTAGTGCAGCCAGGATTGTAACCTCTTCTGTATTGTAGTCTAGTACGATTTGCGCTACAGTGATAGGGTGTAGGTAAAACGGTTCTCCTGTCTGGCGTTTCATGGGACCATGATACCACTTGATCAGCTCCAACACAGTTTGTATGGTCTCTACGCTGGCTTTTGTACGCTCGACTACCGCTGCCAGAAATGCTTTTTCTTGTGCCTGTGCACCAGGATAGTGGTCATCCGCCCGTGTAGGTGCTACACCCAGCTCCATGTAGGGTTTATCCATATCTATAGGACGTACCTCTCGAAGGGAGACAGGAATCACATAATAATGGGTATCTTCCGTCATGCTACTGTAACCATAATGTGCCTTCACAATCCGTTGGTTATCCAAGAGTGTGAGGGCTTGCGTATTCTCAGGGTGAGAAAGTGAAGTGCCATTCATTTGGGCCATGTACGACGTTGGCGCTTCCTTAGGGAGCTTAGGTTTTGTAGTAACGGTAAAACGAAGAGCTGCTACTTTCTTGATATAGCCTTCTTCCACAGAAGGAAGTGAATATTGCAATTCGGCATCTTCTATACCTAGTAAAACCGGCCTGGGTCCACCCTCTGTTGTTTGTAAAACAATCATGCTGTTTGAGAGTAGCGCAGTGATTCTTTCCGGGTCACACTCCATTTCCGTATGCCGAGTAGGCGCACGGAAGCGATTATCCTCGTTCTTACCCATAGATTCCAGTCGCACTCTCACGCTCTGGAGAACTTCGTTGATAGGAAGTGTCGCCACCCGGAGGTGCATGTAGTCTGTAGCCCTGTGCTCGATGCCTTGTAGCTGCAAGGCCATAGGAATCAGTATATTTTCTAAGTGAGGAAGTGTAACCGCTGTAGCCAAAGGAGAAGAGTTTTTATCCTGTATGCGCAACTCTTTGATGATCTTGACGACTTGTAGGAGATTCTGAATACCGGTGTGCTTCAGGGTTTGAATGATACGTACTTTTTCTCTAAATGCTTCCAACAAGCGTTCTTTGCTGGCGGTCTCTGCTGCCAACAAAGCTTGGTTTTCTATGGCCAATCTGTCGAAGCCTGCTTGCCTTCTTCGAGCAAAAATCAAGCCGATTAGCGTAGCAAAGATTACCTGATACACCAACAAGTACTCTGTACTAAAATCTAACGTAAGCGTAATCGGCCCTACCACAGATAGGTAGAAGAATAGCCCCAGGCCTATACCCAAGCTAGCCAGTAGCATAAAACTCAACCAATCTACTAGTACAATGAGGAACATGATCGTGACCGCCACATTGATCAGCCACTCCATACTCCCGGTTGTAAGCAAGAACATGACTGTGCTCATGAAAGGGAGGCAATACAAGAGCGTGAGGTGCCAGAACGTAGGAAGATAAGGAAGTAGTGTGCTGGGCCATTTGTCACGGACAATCAAGAGTCCGCACAATACCCCACCTAGTACCCTCAAGTATAGCATCAGGTCGTAAGACGAGGGGGCGTCATGCGCCCACATGAAGTAGGGAAGTGTAAAGTTGATACAGCAAAAAGCACCAAAGAGGAGGTACGGCGCGCCATACTTCGTTACCTGTTGTTGCGAGTAGTGCAGGATACGCCGGGGTGTGGGGATCAACTGTAGGAGTGTCTGGCCTAGCCGCTGCCGGCGGGGCTGCCACAAGTATTCATCAGCTGTTTGGGTACTTCGTCGTACGATCACAAAACCCCGATGGCGCATAAAATGCATCACAAAAAAAGTAACGCCACTCACCAGCACACAGATCAAAGCGGTAAAATCGCTGTAAGCAGCAGGAAGAAACTGCTTGCATACTAAAAAGGTGAATAAGGTTGTGGCTGCTGAACTATAAAAAGCACGTGCATCCGGTTTGAGGCCTAAAATTCCTGCGAAGAAGGGAAAAATAAGTAACGGAATAGCAAATTCAATATGCACAAAGATTAGTGAATAAAGATCCTCGCTACTTGTGAGACCTAGACCTATGATGAGCAAACCTGCTAGTAAAGTAGTATAACGCACCCAGCGCATTTCGTGGATGAAAATTTTTCTACAGGCACCTAAAGGCTGCAACACATCATGCACCAACGTAAGTCCAGCTGCGTGTAGTAATGAATCGGCACTCGCCATAACTATAGCAATTATGCCCGCCATCATCAAGCCACGTAATCCTACAGGAAGCAAGGTTTTGATCATGTGCGGCACGATCTCTGCTGCAGCCAAACGAGGATACAGCTGATGCCCCGTGATACCCAACACCATGAATACCAAGAAGATCACCGCAAACAACCCTGCTAGGGTTAGAAACATTTGGCGCGATTGCTGGCTACTCTTAGCCATCAGCATTCGCTGTATCAGTGCCGGGTCCATGATATTGTACTGAAAGATCCCAATGGAAAGAAAGAGAACCAGGTAATAGGAGAAATTAGGATGGTCCCATACCCGTAATTGTTCTTGCGGTATGTGGGTCAGTACCGCCTTGATACCCCCCGCTTGTTGGAGTGCAGTGGCAGCCAGCACCGGCAAGAGTACTAGCAGTACCAAAAACTGCAATACATCGGTTGTCGTGACGGCCTTTATGCCGCCATGCACTACGTAGGCAGTGAGTAACAAACCTCCTGTCACGATGCCAAAACGTGCATCAATCCCCAACAAAGACTGCGTCACTACCCCCAGCATGAGAATTTCAGCGCCTGCAGAACAAATGGATATAATAGATCCGAAGATGCCTACGATCACCTGTGCAGGACCTCCGTATAACTTCTCCATCACATCTCCCATCGTGAGGCACTGTTGGAAGTGTATCAGCTTCGGAGCAATCCAGAGTGCTTGCACCAAGTAAGAAAGGGAGAAACTCAAGAAGGTGAGCAGGACAATGATACCTGTGGTACCGATCTCGCCTGCTAAGTTCACAGCACCTTGCCCACCTACCTCAGTAGCCAAAAACGTGAGGACCAGGGCGGCGGTACCAAAAGACCGATTACCCAAAGCATAGGCTTTGATATCTTGGATACCTCTCCCCGCTCGCCATCCTACCAAAAGAATGATAAACAGAAAGGCATAAACAATCAGATAATCTATACTAAGGTAATGCATCATACATATATTATGCACCTAATCCTAGTCATCGAGTATGTACCGCTAACTCCTGTATGGCTAACCAAGCCATCACCCCGGGGCCTGTCTCTAAGACTCTTTCGTCTATATCAAAAGTAGGCGTGTGTAAACAGGGGCCAATATCATGGGCTTCGTTTTTCACGCCGAGGTAATAAAAACAGCCTGGAATTTGCTGGGCGTAGTAAGCAAAATCTTCGGCCCACATACTTAATTCCATATCCACAACTTTTTCAGCACCTAGAAAAGCGATGGCGGACGCTCTACTTCTTTGGGTCAAGGCCAGGTCATTATTGAGACAAGGATAGCCTTGATTGATGTCCAGCGTACAATCTCCTCCCATAGCCTTGGCAACCCCACTTGCCAGCGTTTTCATTTTCTGATGGGCTTCTCTACGCCAACGCTCGTCTGTGGTACGAAACGTACCTGATATTTGTACAGCTTTTGGGATCACATTGGTCGTTTCACCACCCTGAATATGACAAAGAGAAAGCACAGAGGGTACAATAGGATTACAGTTCCTGCTCATGATTTGCTGTAAAGATACAATAATTTGGGCAGCAATGAGTATGGGGTCTACAGCAAGTTGCGGAGAGGCAGCGTGCCCTCCTTTTCCTGTGACCGTGAGGTAAAGCTCATCGGCGCTACCTAGCATAATGCCCTTAACAAATCCTATCTTACCCACAGGTATATTAGGGTTTACATGCTGCCCCATGATACTGGTAGGTTTAGGCTGCTCCAGCACTCCCGCCTGGATCACGCCTATAGCTCCCCCTGGATTTTTTTCTTCGGCTGGCTGAAAAATCAGCTTAATTGTCCCTTCAAACTCTTCTTTGAGGCCATTGAGTAGCTTAGCAACCCCAATCAGAGAAGCCGTATGCACATCATGGCCGCAGGCATGCATTACTCCTTCGTTTTTTGACTTGTAGGGGACTTCGTTAGCCTCATGAATGGGTAGTGCGTCTATATCTGCCCTCAAGGCCACTGTAGCTTTATCTGGATTTTTTCCCTTAATCAACGCCACAAGACCTGTGTTAGCGACTCCTTCTTGCAACGCTATGTTCATTTCTTTCAGCGTTTTGGCAATGAACTTTGCCGTATTGAACTCTTGAAAGGAAAGTTCGGGATGCATATGAAGATGTCTCCTAATATCGATGAGCGTAGCATGCTGTGCTTTTGCTCTCTTTTTGATTGTGTCCTTGAGATAATCGTCCATAATTTATGCTATTGTGCTAAAGTCGGAATACCTAGAATATGTAGGCTAACGTTTCCAACGAAGATATGGGATTCCAAAAATTACTAGAAAAGATGCCTCAGCAAACTCCCGGATCGTACTACGCTAGTTCCTTGATCAGTTTGAGTCCTGCCGACACATCACCCAATCATTTTATCGATAGATGCGTGCCTTGTTGAGTGCTTTTTGATAGCGTTTAGCATAACGCAAATGTTCCTTTAAGGAACGTGAAAAGTAATGATATCCTGAAAAATCTTCTTTAGCCGAAAAGTACAAATAATCACTGGGTGTGCTATTGAGTGCAGCATCTATCATAGCAATACTGGGTAAACAGATAGGGCCTGGAGGCAACCCCCTGTACTTGTATGTGTTATACAATGAATCAAAATTCTTATGTTTTTGAAGAACTCGTCTAGCAGAGGGATCTCCTAAGGCATATAGTAGTGTAGGACAAGATTGTAAAGCGATCTTTTTTCGCAAGCGACTAATATACACCCCTGCAATAAGCGGCGCTTCATCTAGCTTGTTCGTTTCTTTTTGTACAATAGAGGCTAAAATAGCTATTTCTATGGAGGACATTTTTAGGCTCTCTGCTTTTTTACGCCTACTTGTATTCCAGAACCTTTGATGTTCCTTATGCATTCTTGCAAAAAGCCTTTCGGGCGTGACAGTCCAGTATACCTCATAGGTATTCGGCACAAACATGGTCATCACATTGTCTAAGTTGAAGCCATACCGGCTGACGAAGGCGGAGTCGTCTAGTAGTTTTTTAAAGTCATTAGCGCTGATTTCAAGATTTTGTGTGATTTGGGTGGCTAGTTCTTCCTTGGTGCGCACGGAATAGAGCACAACTTTGACAGGTTGCTGTGTGCCTTTTTTGAGTATTTGAATAATTTCCCAATTACTCATGTTCGGTGCTAGTTGATAGACACCCGGTATAATCTGGCGATCATAGCGCATGAAGCGTGCCCAAAGACTAAAGGAAGTTGCGTTGGACACGTAATCATGCTGTTGTAGTGTGTTTTTTAGTGCCTTGAAGCTCGTGCCATATGGAATCTTTAGTTGCTGGCTTTGCTTACCTACCAATATATTGGGGTGCAAGCCGAGAACATAAACGAATAGTGCAATAGCCATGAATGCTGAACCGGCAAGGGTAATAACTTGAACTAAGCTTCTTTTTTTCATCGCGGTCTTGAAGATAAAACACATTGTAGGGTGGTTCAAATTTACAGCCTAACTAGTTGTTCCTTCATAAAAGGAAATTTGGCAGTGCTAATTTTTAATGGATAGCTTGTTATAGCGTAGCTTCAGCAAGTATTGGGTCAATGAAATATGATGCTTAGCGCTACTTTTTAGCAATACCCGGTTACTTTTTGTGTGGCAGACAAAAAGTAACACCCGCCCGGCGAGGGTAAGAATTGTAAAAGAGCGTTATGAGTGCTAATATTGCTCTTTGTAGCCATTTTCCTCCTTAGCTCAGTTGGTTAGAGCATCTGACTGTTAATCAGAGGGTCGCTGGTTCGAGCCCAGCAGGGGGAGC
>WTJV01000054.1 GCA_011524725.1 Amoebophilaceae bacterium
CTACGTAGGCCTCGCTGAGTATTAAGTTTAGAAATGAGTTCTTAAGGCTCAACTACGTAAGCATAAACGGCTGTGTAAGCGTCGCTCAGCGATAGAAGCGGTAATAAGTCACCTGAAAAGCGATCACAGGATGGGAAGGAACTATCTCAAGGGTAGTGTAGGAGACAGAAACAACGCACTATTGGCCGGAATGGGGTTCAATTTGATGCTCCTGGTCAGAGAGTTGGCAGGTAATTTTTTGGCCGTTGTGTTGGGAGCCTTTTTCTGGCTAGATCTTCGTAGAAAACTGAGCTTGTATCAAAACTACGTCTATCCTAAAATGAGTTGTTAAGGCTCAACTAACTAGCGCCATACAGTATTGGGAGCTACTAAGTATCACAAACTCGTTGCTATTAATGCTTATACGTAGTCTATGGCGTACCTCTACCGGTCTATCTCTCCCAGTACAATATCCATAGAGCCCACAATCGCAATCAAGTCAGACAATAAATGTCCTCTAGCAATCTCTGGAAGGACAGAAAGATTGGAAAAGCTGGGGGCACGAGCCTTGCACCGAAAAGGGCGAATACCTCGTTCGGTAGCACGAAAGAAGAAGCCCAATTCTCCCCGTGGATTTTCTGCTCTCACATACAGGTCTTGTGCTGGCGTACGTACCTTTCGGGGTACTAGCTTCTGAGGGTCAAAATCTGCCGTTCGCTTCAGGTCGCTGGTGAGGCGATCTAGGCATTGTTCGATGATTTTTACCGACGCTCGACACTCTTGCATCCGCACCCAGGTTCTATCCCAGCAGTCCCCTACTTGACCCATCTTGCCTTCTCCTATAGGTATCTCAAATTCTAGCTCTGGATATACTGAATACCCATCTACCCTACGCAAATCTAGCCGCAAACCTGAGGCCCTGAGCATCGGCCCTGAAACGCCATAATTAATGGCCAGGTCTAAAGGCAATACGCCTACATTGGCTGTTCTAGCTATAAAAATTTTGTTTTCCACCAGGAAGTGATCGATTTCTATGAGCTTAGGCTTCAGATAACCTATCAGCTCGCGACACCGCTCTTCAAAACCTACGGGCAAATCATAATAAAGCCCTCCGATCCAAATGTAGTTGTAGAGCATACGCGCCCCGCAGAGCCATTCAAATAATTGCAGAATATGCTCCCTGTCACGCATAAGCCATAAAAAAGCCGTGACAGCACCCAGATCTACACCATAAGTACCGATAGCTAAAAAGTGAGAAGCGAGCCGATTAAGCTCTGCCACCAAGACTCTAATGTACTCTACCCGAGGAGACAGCTGGCCTGTAAGGCCTAGCATGCGCTCTACCCCCATGGCAAAGGCATGCTCCGAATTCATGGCTGCCAAATAATCCATCCGATCTACATAGGGAATAATCTGATTATAAGGCAACGACTCAGCGTGCTTCTCAAAACAACGATGTAGATACCCTAAATGAGGGACTACATCGACTACTAACTCACCCTCTGTGATGACCTCGAGACGCAAGATGCCGTGTGTAGCTGGGTGTTGGGGCCCTATGTTAATGAGCACCTCTTCGGCCTTTAAGTCCTCGGGCTTGTACTTGGTAGGCTCCGCCTGAGTATGGTGGTTGCTTTGGGGTGTGTATTCTATTCTATTGGCCATTTATAGCAACAATACTAGTGAGTAGTAACGCAAAAAAATGGAACTTGGCGGTATTTTGTGTAACTCCTACGTTTGCACGGTAATTAATTAATCTGGCTCAACCGACTCTACAAGGTCGGTTAGGTACCGCCAAAACGCAAGAACCGTTATGAAAAAGGCAACACGATCCGGTGGTCAAGTACCTCTGACAGCATATCACGCTCGGCACTGGCAATTACTCTTCTTGCTCATAATAAGCACTAGCTGTAATAAAAGCACTGTGACCATGGCCAGGGCACATAGCCAAGATATTGAAAGAGCTGATATAGCCAATTATGAAGTCTCCCTTGCCGGAGTAGCGTTGATAAAACAGTTTGAAGGCTTGAGGAAAAAGCCCTACGTATGCCCTGGGGGAACCCTGACAGTAGGGTACGGTCAGGTCGATTGCATCACAAGAAAAATTTGATGACAGATACCCTGATGATTTCTCAGAAAAAGATGCAGCAGACTTATTGCGTGATAGTCTAGCCACGGTTTACACAAAAGATATTAAGCGTCTAGCGCGGGTACCCCTCTCACAAAGAGAGTTCGATATGTTAGTTTCTTTAGATTACAACATTGGGGCAACCGTACTGAATAATCCAACTAGCAAATCACAAAATGATTGGCAAACCATTAACCTGTTACCTTTGCTCAATGCTTCACGCTATGAACAGGTTGCTTGCGAGTTGCCTAAATTCACGAAAGGAGGACCAGAGAAAAAGCACTATCGAGGTGTATTAAAACGTAGAATGACCGAGATGTTTGTCTTTAGAAATAGCACAAGCATACCACAAGAGCTACGTACTCCTATTGAGGATGTGAACTTCAGAAATACTACAAAATGTGACTCTATTGCGAAATACTGGGAAGACAGTAAACAACAAGGACTACGAGATGAAGCAATCTTGTGTTACCATCAATACAACGCAAGGTTAGAAGCCTACAAAGCTGAAAAATGAATGCATGAGTGTAGATAAAAACCAAAGGGTAATCTGCCAGGAACAGTTAACGGATCGAGTTAAAAAGCTAAAATCTGATATCAATTATATTTCTTTCGTTAGTTACAAAAACAAGTATCACTACCTACGGTAGAATAGTGTAGCATCAAACAGGGATAAAGTATTTACCTTTGTATCATAGAGGGCATTGTATAATATCCCCCAACATGAAAATAATGCGTCTTCTTTGCTATTGCTTGTCTAGCCTGTTGGCACTAGTTGATCATAGTGCTTATGGCAATCTCCTGGTACCAGAAGTGGGTATATACGAAACCGCCCACATTCATGCTAACGGCTCTGGAAGGTTTGAAATTGCTACAGATTTAACAAAAGTGGAGCAATTGATCAAGTTAGCCTGCTTTCTCGCTGACGTGACGCCCGAGGATACCAAGAAAAGTATACAAGAAGCATGTTCTATGGCAGCCCATAGGCTGGAAGATGTACCAGGCGTCAAGAACGTCACTACAGCATACGATGCCAAGAGTCTCAGCTTTACGTTGCGCTTTCAGTTCAACAAAATCAGCGCCCTCAACGAGGCCATGCGCGCACTTTATGCACTCATAGACCATCCAGGGGCCACTTACTTCAAGATGGATCGGTATACATTTTCGCGAACGGATACGATCAACACTGCTCAGCTGCTAGCCCACTACCGCAAAAGAGCCGACAAACAACGCAAAGACGCCAGCACACAAGCCGAAGGCCTGATGATGAAAAATATTTTGAATGTTACTACCTACAATATTACTTATAGCTTCGATAGAAAGATCAAAGAAGCCACCAATACGCTAGCTAATATTTCTGAGGATAGTAGAAAGATCATCCTAACGCAGTCTCTCGCTGATGCATGCGCCGAGGAGCTTTTCTTCAGCAACAAGGTGATATTTTCATAAGCATCAGAATTTTGATTATGCAACGATCCAATCTAGTAGCATGCCCCTGAAGCAAGAGTCATACAAAGAAATCAAAACAAGAGTAGCTGCCCTAAGGGGGTATCTTTGACTACGAAAGTAAGCTAGAAGCACTCCGGAAAAACCAAGAGGCAAGACTATCGCCCCATTTTTGGGACAATACCCACCAAGCCGCTCAAGTGCTCAAGGAAATAAAAGCTAACAAAGTGTGGGTGGACAGTTTCCGGGCTATACAAGCGCTTTTGGACGACTTAGCAATACTACAGGAGTTTTATGAAATCGGTGAAGCAACTGCTGAAGAAGTTGAAGCGGTCCACCAAGACCTGGTCGCGAGCCTAGGGGCATTAGAGCTGAAGAAGATGCTCAAAAACGAAGAAGATCAGCTGAGTGCGATCTTGGAAATCAACCCAGGAGCTGGAGGTACCGAAAGCCAAGACTGGGCCGAGATGCTCGCGCGCATGTACATCATGTGGGCAGAAAAACAGGGCTATCGAGTCAAGCAACTGAATTACCAACGCGGCGATACAGCGGGCATTAAGTCAGCTTCACTAGAGCTAGATGGTGCATTTGCTTATGGGTACCTGAAAGCAGAAATTGGCATTCATCGATTGGTCCGCATTTCACCATTTGACTCTGGAGGCCGAAGACATACCTCCTTCGTTTCGGTCTATGCTTATCCAGTCATTGACGAAAGCATTCAGATTGAAATAAATCCTGCAGATATCACTTGGGAGACCTTTCGGTCTGGAGGAGCTGGAGGACAAAATGTTAACAAAGTAGAAACAGCCGTTAGACTCAAACATGCTCCCTCAGGTATCGTTGTAGAATGTCAGCAAGAGCGATCACAGCTCCAAAACAAAGACAAAGCCATGAACATGCTTAAGTCTAAGTTGTATCAGCAAGAACTTGAAAAAAGAAGAGCTGAAAAAGCAAAGTCAGAAAGCAATAAAAAAAAGATTGACTTTGGTTCCCAAATTAGAAACTATGTGTTACACCCCTATAAGCTTGTGAAGGACAACCGCACAGGCACCGAAAGGAAAGATGTGCAGGCTGTACTGAACGGAGATATTGGGGATTTCATCAAAGCATACCTGATGTCTGCTGAGTAGCAGGGGAAACAAATAATAGCGATTTTTATTCTCAAAAACTTAGCTGTACTCATACGCTGAATACCCATGGAGACACTGCCACAGCTTGACCAAACGGATAGAGAGATACTTGACTACTTGCAAGACCATGCCAAGCTTACCAATGCACAACTGGCCCAAAATGTAGGACTATCTCCAGCCTCTACTTTAGAGCGAGTCAGAAAGCTGGAACGCCAGGGCATTATCAAAAGCTACCATGCGCAACTCGATCCTAAGCAACTGGCCTTAGAGACGTGCGTGATCATGCAGATAACACTACATCGCTTGACCCCCCAAAGTGTAACAGACTTCATAGAGAGTATGGAGCATATACCGGAAGTGGTAGCATGTCATCAGGTAGTGGGGGATGCCGATTTTTTTGTCAAAGTGATCACAACAGATATGGCTACTTACCAGCAATTAGTCATGCATCAATTTGGTAAGTTACAAGACATCCAAGGCATCAAGGCTTTTATCATGACAGCGACCGTAAAAGAGACGGGGGTGCCAGTAAAAGAGCCTTTATCAAGGCCGAAAAGCTGACTAACGCTCTCTATCGCCTGTGTATACCAACGCTATTTTTGAAGCTTTAGGTCTTTTGGGTAGTATCGGAGATAGGGACTCTTTCCTGGCAATACGGGCTTGCTTATTTTCGAAGTGGAGAGACAAAACGTGGTATTAAACTAAAAAGCTTATTGTGAAACTACTCGATATCTTGTTACTTGTGTTACTGGCATGGGGCGGCTATAGAGGCTTCAAGAAGGGCTTGATTTGGGAAATATTTTCTACAGGTGCTTTGGGATTGGCTGCATGGGGTAGTAGGAGGCTACTTAGTAAAGCTGTTGCACTGTGTACTCCATGGTTAGGTGGGCATGGCCAGGATGCGTTACTACCCTATGTAGTATTTGTATGTCTCTTTGTGATCATTTTGCTGTCTACCACATTGGTAGGAAGGCTTTTTAAAGCACTTATAAAGCCCACCGTATTAGGCAGCTTAGATAGGTTCCTGGGTGGTATACTAGGAATTTTTAAATGGAGCACCAGTATGAGTGCTTTGCTATGGCTGGGTAGTCTAGCTCAGCTAAAAATACCCGAAGCATACACAGCCAATACCGTTCTATTTCCGATCATCGAAGCGCTAGGTCCACAGCTATTCGCTTGGTGTGTTGCTTGGATGCCATATATCCAAGACTGGTTCACAACAACAAGTCCACAAGAAGGTCATTAAGCTACGGTAGCACAAGCCGAGCTGGCTTGCATTGTAACTGCTTTTCGTTCTCCACCTTATCTATCTTCTTGTAATGTATTTTATCCAGATGTCTTGTAGCTTTGCTGTCTTCGCTCACAGAAACCAGGATTATCAGTACACCCATATACTTATTATGCATCCCAATATCAAGGAAGATCAAGAATTTCAATACATTGAAGAAGGCAACGGAGAAGTGCTCTTGTTGCTCCATGGACTTTTTGGAGCCCTGAGTAACTGGGAGCACGTGTTGGAGCGGTTCTCCAAACAGTATCGGGTCATTATTCCTATGCTTCCTATCTACGAGATGCCTATCAAACAAGCCAACCTAGAAGGCCTGCTGGCATTTGTAACTGCTTTTGTTCGCCAAAAGAAGCTAGGTAGGCTTACCCTAATCGGAAACTCGCTCGGAGGACACATTGCCTTAATGTACACCCTCCAAAACCCAGACCAGGTCCAGAAGCTAGTGCTCACAGCCAGCTCAGGATTGTACGAAAACACGCTTGGGGGTTCTTTTCCGAAGAGAGGCAACTATGAGTACATAGCAGACCGGGTAGCTTATACTTTTTTTGATCCCCAAACGGTAACCAAAGAATATGTAGACGAAGTATTTAGCGTCACCAAAAACATTACTAAAGCTTTGCGTGTCGTCTCCATTGCCAAGTCTGCGCAACGCAACAACTTAGCACATGAGCTCCCCAAGATACAAACAACCACACTCCTGGTTTGGGGGCTTAATGACACCATCACCCCTCCCTTAGTAGCGCACGAATTTAATGCCTTGCTACCGCACGCTACATTACGCTTCATAGACAAATGTTGCCATGCACCTATGATGGAGCATCCTGAAAGATTCAATGACTTACTCGACCAGTTTCTGTAGGGCACCATCGGGTCGGGATCGGAAGCCTTGGAGCAGTCAAATACGTCAAAGCACACCCCAAAGCGTCCTCATTGACTCCCCCCAACGAACCTACAATAGTTGTCCCTTAAGAAAGGGGGAATCCATCGAATATTAAGCGCTAGGCGAGGTAATTTTTCATTTATCTCAAAAATAGGGTAGCAAAAAACACAAGAAAAGTGTGATACCCCTTCAAAACCTTGCAGAAAATGCAAAAAGTAGGCAAAAAAATCAGTCGCTGTGGTTACGAGCACGGATCTAAACTCGGCCCTTCGGCCCTCAAACAGTAGATGCCCCATAACGGCCTACGGCTGCGGATTTCTTAACGCGCTCTCCACCAAGGCGACAATTCTCCGTTACCTCATCTCTAAGATACTGTGGTATTCAAAGGCCCCGCCTAGGGGATTAGGGCGTGAGCTTGGCGCTGCGTCAGGCGCAAAGCGAGGCACTGTCTGAGCACACCTGTGGTGTGCGAGTTTGGCTCGTCTGCGCCTAAGAGCAAGCCAAGGTAGGCCGTTTCCCTGAGCGGTGACTTTTTTCGGTTCCTTTTTGTGTGGTAGACAAAAAGGAACGCCTGCCCGGCGAGGGCAAATCACGTATACTTCGCTGAGTACTGTGCTTGGAAGTGAGTTATTAAGGCTCAACTATTTAGACAAGGATGAGTTGCACAATGAGTTCACACTTACCGGCCCAGATGCTTATCGATTTGCTTAGTATTAGCCCAATTAGCGTTGCATATAGTGCCCAATTATACGTGTTATGAGATATAATCTCTTCTTTTCGTAAAATTATATCGTAAAAAATTTGCGTTTTTAGTCGTAAATACTTACGATTGTGCTACATAAATCATAAAAAGAATGCTTATGTACACGCAATTGAAAAGATTACTGTCAATGTTGCTTTTGAGCAGCATGCTGTTGCAAGGGTGTGGTCACCCTGAGTGCAGGATGATGGAGCCAATAGATGCCCGCGATGAGGTAGATAAGTCGCAGCCACTATCGCAAACACCAGATCATGTTCTAGAGCGTAGTGTTGGACTTAATGGAGTATTGTCAATGAGTGGCCCTTCTAGTGATTTGGCTGAGGCAATTACGGGACAGTGCGCACCAGGCCAGCAACCTCTTGGAGCTCCTCGGGCTACTCCAGAAGATGTTGTACGGCGACCTCTTGCCAAGATTGAATCTCGTACTCATCACGGAATGCCTCAGGCATCTTCTTCTGCATCCTCCAATAATTCAGTAGTGCAGACTTACCCCATAGCCCATGGGCAACAGGTAAACTTTTATGTGCAAGAAGGAAAATGGTTAGCGCAAGTCCAAGATGTCTGGGGACACATTCAAGTACTACCAGTAGTTTGTGCGCCTGATCAGACTCCTGAGCAAGCCATTGCGTTGTTGGCGAGTAAGACTCTAGACCAGTACAAGTACTGTATCCACATTTTAGATACGAATCAGTCTCGGAGAACTTCTCGGGTGGTCTATGTGGGTGCATTGGGGCTGCGCGGTGGTAGTTTCTCGGGAGATCGAGGCGATTTTTTTAATAATAGACGCACTCCTAGGGTGGACCTATTTAGTGTAGGAATAGGGTCTCGAGGTGTAGAAACACGCTTTGGGCCAAGGAATAATTATGCAGATTCTATGGCTGCGAATAATGCAGTAAATGACGCAATGCGGCGTGCCCGTGAAACGAGAAATTTTGATGCCAGTGCATTCGCTTCTAGAACTAATTCAGGTTTAGAAACACCTATATCTCCTAGGCCCAGATCAAACACTTTTACATCCCCTAGATCTAATATACGCACATCTACTTCTACGTTTGAGCCTCATAGAGAAGGTGAAAGACCAAGAAGGCGAGAATGGGAGAGGGAATCTGACGATTTTTTTGAAAGGTCTAGGCAGCGGGCCGAAGCGCAATTTGCACAGCAAGAACGGGAAGCAGAACAGGAAGCTCGGGAAAGAGAACAACAAGATCAGCAGCGTGCACGAGAAGCTTGGAAAAGAGAGCAAGCACAAAAAAAGCATGAGCAAGAAGCGAAACAGGACTATGAAGAATTTTGTAGAAGTGGTACAACAAAAGCTACAACGTCCAATAATAATGATGCCAGCAATTGTGATACAGACAAGGCAGCTTACTTTCATTGGAAAGAACAGGAAGAGATTAGAATTGACAAAGAAGCAAAAGTAAAAGCCAGCGAGTTTTACTTTAAGAAATGGCAACAGCAAGAGGTTCGAAGGAAAGAAGAAGAACGTAAATCAAAATTAGACGAAGCCTATCGGCGAGAAGAGCGCAGGAGACAAGAAGCTCCTCGTCGCGAGAGAGAAGAACGAAAAGCTAGACTTGATGAAATACATCGACGCGAAGAACAGCGTAGAAGGCGAGAAGCGAATCAGGAAGTAGAAGAACGAAGAGCTAGGCTTGACGAAGCACACCGGCGGGAAGAAGAACGTAGAAGGCAAGAAGAAGAACGTGCTATTAACGCACAAGCTGAAGAAGATAGCAAGATGCCTGCTAGGCCATCAGCTAGTGCGCAGCCAGAGCAATCTTCCACAAACGTACCCTCTACAACGCAACAGACGCCTGCAGGAGCGACTGTATCGCGTGGCTTTGTCCTTAATAGCGAAGGAAAACTTCAACCGCATGAGGTGCGTGTGCCTTTTGCTGCTCCGGCAGGTTACCAGGAAGCGAGAGCAGCTGAAGTCCCACTATATACTAAGAAGTCTCCCGTGTCAGATGCCTACTTTAACTCATCTAGTAGCCCAGTAGAAGTAGAGAAATCCGTTAAGGATTATCTACAGAAGTTTCAGGGATCAACACGAGAAGAGCGTGCAGCCATGCAGCCGCAAGGCGAGCAGCTGCTTAAAGGCGTAGAAGGTTTCAAGATAACGAAAAAAGAAGCCTATCGAGGGCAGGTAGAGACCTTTGTGACGCAAGACGTAGATCCGGTGGTATGGAATACTGTCTTACAGAAGCAGAAAGACACAAAAGCACAGACAGATACGCTAAGAGACTTACGTAGTCAGCTAGTGGGCACGCTTCAGCCTACCTCAGAGGTGCTAGAGACAGCGGGCATACAAGCTACCTTTAACAAGGATAACGAAGTAACGTACTATTCTTCTGATGAGGATGAGCAAATGCTCTCTTCCGAGGAGATGCAAAGGCGAAAGGAGGTGGTTGAAGAGGTAGTTGATGGGATCATGGAGGGAGGGCCTACACTCGGTGCGGGCGCTGCTGCCAAGCTAGCAGGGAAGGTGCCTAAAATTGTTAAAGCTGCGAAGGGAGCGGGGAAAGTGGTACAGAAGGGAGCTCAGGGAGCAGCAGTGGCAAGGGGCGCTGCACAAGTACAAAAAGGGGCGAAAGGAGCTAAAGTCTTGCAGTCTGGAGGACATACGTTAACCAATCGTACGCTTAAAGGACTAGGTTTAAACCAGCAACAGGCTAATAAAGCTATAGAGAGCATGAAAAGAGAGTACAGGATTCCTGGTGAATTTCATGGTCAGATAATGAGTAATGGGGACTACATAAATCCTCACACCAAGAAATTTTTAGGTAACCTGTTCGATTTCATAGATTAAACATGGTACATTGTAAAAGGATTCCCGTAATTAGAATTACAGCAAAGGAAAGAGCGTATCGTAACAAGAGAATAAGGTGTGATTTTTCAATTGTTTCTCAAACTGTACTACCAGAGCAGATAACACAAGAGTTGGGAATTCAACCCAACAGGTCATACAGAAAAGGAGACTATAAAATGGAAGGACGTGATACAATATACACCTATCCCAGTCATCTATGGGAGATATCTTCGGTTGAAGCTATTCACAACGAGAAAAATATACAACTTCATATTGATTACGTAAAAAAAGAATTAGAAAATAAGTTCGATATCTTAGATCGGTATAAACAAGATCCTCGATACGAATCGATTATATCTATAAGGGATGAAACAGAAACGGGCAGTGTGGGTATTGACTTAAATATAGATGATTTGACATTTATTCGTAGTATTTGCAATAGGTTCAGCTGTTTTTTAATGTCAACTAGCAAAACAGGTAGTGATGACTAATATATAGGCTCTGTTGCTTTGCTTTAGTAATGTTGAAAACAGATTTAAGCATATTTGAAAATTGAAACAGGATGTACAGGAAATAAAAGGAATTGACGAACGAGATCTTTTCGGTCTATGCAATAGAACGAAATGTGCCTTTTCAATTACTTCTCAGACCATACTCCCAGAACAGATTACCCAAGAATTAGGTATTTGGCCTGATCGATCTTATAAAAAAAGTCCCTACAAAAAAGGAGATTCCGCCACTATTTCTATGCATTCTAGCCATTTCTGGGAAATATCCTCTGGAGAGACCATTCATGGGGAAAGTAGTATTTCCCCCCACATACACTACCTAAAAAATAAGCTGAAGAACAAACTTGGCGTTCTAGATCGTTATAAACAAGATTCTAGATATATGCTAACAGTTAATGTACGACTAGCTACAGAAGTAGGAGGAATGGGCTTTGACCTAGACGAAGAAGAGTTAACATTTATCCATAAGATTTGTAACAAGCTGAGCGTTCACCTGATGGCAGTGAAGAATGTTATGGTTCGTGATAGGCACTTAGTCTGATACCCGCCTACAGTTCAATACATAACAGTAACGCCTATTTAAAATACTACTCTTCTGACGAGGATGAGCAGATGCTCTCTACTGAGGAGATGCATCGGCGAAGAGAGGTGGTTGCAGAGGTTGTTGATGGGATCATGAAGGGAGGGCCTACGCTCGGTGCCGGTGCTGCTGCCAAGCTAGCAGGGAAGGCGCCTAAAATAGTTAAATCTGCGGGAGGAGTGGGGAAAGCGGCAAGTAAGATAATAGGAAAGGGCACAAAAGTACCTGTTGGAAGAAGAGGGAAAGCCCATGGTATAAACGTGCTTAAGGGGACAAACACGGATACGATAATTAATGGTAGAAAATTTAGTGGGCACGCCTTAGATCAGATGCAGGGAAGAGGGTTTGTTCCAGCAGTTGTGGAGGACGTCGTCAAGCATCCTTCTAAAGTTGTACCAGGCAACACGCTAGGTACAACAGTGTATATCGGAAAAAAATTGAAAGTCATACTCAATAAAGCTGGCGACGTAGTCACAGTTATACACCAATAAAAATCAATAATGAAAATAGTAGGTGACGATGCACAATTAGAGTTAGACATCATTGAGAAAGAGAATTTAAAAAGTGACAATGAGGATGATCAGCAATGGCTAGAGGTCAATATTAAGGCCTCACTGGTAGGATTTAAGGCTTATTTTGAAGCTTCCATAAGGATAGATGAACTCAAATTATTTATTGACTCTATTAATGGTGTTTTGGATATCCAAAAAGGGATAGTTGAGTTGTCTACTATGGAGGAGGCAATTTGTTTACGAGGGATTGTGGACTCTACAGGCAATGTAGATTGGACAGGGGTGTTAACTTATCCTGTTGGCATAGGAAATAAGTTACAGTTTAGATTCAACACAGACTTCTATCAATTGCAACGCATTAAAGACGATTTAACTAAGGATTTATTAATACTATCAACAGACCGTTAAATAGTTGCCCCTTAAGAAAGGGAAATTGCATCAATGATAACGTGTGCAGTAATATTTTTACCCGAATTTTATCTAAAAAAGACTAGCGAAAAACGCAAGAAAAGTGTGATTTCCCTTCAAAACCTTGCAGAAAATGAGAATCACCTCGCCGGTGGGGCCCTACTTTTTTCCTTAGATGCAAAAAGTAGGCAAAAAAATCAGTCGCTGTGGTTACGAGCACGGATCTAAACTCGGCCCTTCGGCCCTCAAACAGTAGATGCCCCATAACGGCCTACGGCTGCGGATTTCTTAACGCGCTCTCCACCAAGGCGACAATTCT
>WTJV01000033.1 GCA_011524725.1 Amoebophilaceae bacterium
CCCTATTTTAGATAAAATTTGGGTAAAAATCTTACTGCACACGTTATCATTGATGCAATTTCCCTTTCTTAAGGGACAACTAGGTATATCATATATACCACACGCAGCTCACTCATTTGCTTTTAGAAGATCATAATACTGTTGTATGTCTTGAAAAAGGACACATGCCTTTCGGACACTTGGGTCGTAAGTCAACATGGCTTCTGTAGCACCTTCTTGATAGTAGTAGCGGGCAATAATTTCTTCCTGAAGCACAGCTTTGATTTCCTCTTCAAACTTTCGTAAATCTTCCTCTTTATAATGCTGTATGTGGGCCTTTAACAAGGCAATATGTTCTCTAATGACCGCAGTGTAGGATTCCTCTTGTGCTTGCTTCAGTAGCAGATCTACACTTGGCTCGATCGTATAAGTATAGTCCTTGTCCGCAAGCCAAGTCACAAAATCCCTGTACTGCGCTGTTGAAAGAACAAAATCCTGGGCAGGCACAATATGATCTTCTTGAGCCCGAAAGACTGTCGCATAGTCGAATATAAGTCCCTTCTCTATGAGACTTGCCGTGATAGGTGCCCAGCGTAACTGATCGACTTCTAGGTCCGGAGTAACGCCATTGCCCTCATAAACCCTTCTTCCGGTCTGGGTTGTAAAAACTTTTTTAGGAACAGCACGGGTCTCCTCAGGCGTACTTTCTCGATCAGGGAGTCGATGGTCAATCTTCTGAATGCTTCTTCCACTGGGAATGTAGTACTTAGATACCGTAAGTTTAAGCTGTGTATTGTAGCTCAATGGCCTAGTAGTCTGCACAAGGCCTTTACCAAAAGTGTTTTTCCCGACGAGTACACCACGGTCATAATCTTGTAGCACGCCTGCAACAATCTCAGAAGCCGAAGAGCTCTTTTGATCGATCAGCACAACGATAGGAATCGATGGGTCATAAGCACGCTGTGTTGTTGTATAAGTTCTTTCAGAACCAGCTACCCTGCCTTTGGTAGAAACTACGATGCGGTCTGACTCTATAAAAAGATTCACAACTTTAATGGCTTCTTCCAAAAGCCCTCCCGGGTTGCCTCGTAGATCTAAGATTAGTTTTTCCATGCCGCTCTCTTCCAGGCTTGTCAGCGCAGCCGCTACCTCATCAGCAGCATGATTCATAAAACTAACCAATCGGATATAGCCCACACCTTCCTCGACTATGCCATGGTAAGGCACATTTTTTAGAATTACTTTCTCTCGCGCAAGTGTAAAGGCGAGTGGTTTTTCTGTAGCGTACCTAGTGACAGATAGCTGAACAGAAGTACCAGGCGTACCTTTGAGCAAACTGCTGATGTCTTCTACAGGCCTACCTGTCATGTCTTCGCCATTAATTCTACTGATCTCGTCTCCCACACGCAGTCCTCCCTTCTGTGCAGGACAGTCTTTGTAGAGCATGATGACAGCCGTCTTTTCTTCTCTCTTGCCAATAATCGCGCCAATCCCTCCATATTCGCCTGTAGTAAACGTTTTTAGGCTTTCTGAGTCTTCTTCAGGAAAGAACGTAGTGTAAGGATCTAGTGAGTATAGCATAGCGTCAATACCTGCCTTGATCATAGCATCTGAGTCTATCTCGTCTACATAGTAAGCATCAAGCTCGTTGAGAACATCAGAAAGGATCGCTAGGCTCTTATCAGGCTTGAAGTACTTGTCTTGCAGCTTACTTCCTGATAGTATGCCTGAAGTGATAAGCGCTAAAGTGATGATATATAGCCAATTACGCTTGTGAAGAGTCATCATAATTTTGTGTAAGCAACTCACGCAAATAATGGAGTGAGGCTATGACCTTTTCTTGTACTATCTTAAAATCACACAACTGGCTAGGGCCGACATAGATATAGCTGATTAAAAAATGAAGGCAGGCATCACCTTTTAAGCAATGTTGGTTCAGGCGATAGGCCTCCCGCATTCTTCGCTTGATTTTATTTCTAACAACAGCACTCTTGACTTTTTTACTAGATACGGCAAACAAAACTCGATGGAAAGAAGCAGCACGACACGGTAAATATACCACACGCAGGGGATATAGATTAAGGACCTTGCCCTCTTTAAAAAGTGCTTCAATGCGCTTTTTCCCTTTTAACCGCCAAATATTTAGAAGAATTATGCGTTACCAGTTATAAGTTGGAGTAGACGATGATGCGTGCCATCAAAGGTTTCTAGCGCTTGTGGCGGGGCTCATCGGAAACAGTTAGCTTGCTCCTCCCTTTAGCCCTTCTTCTAGCAAGCAGAGACCTGCCATGGGCAGTAGCCATCCTCTCTCTGAAGCCGTGCTTGTTTCTTCGTTTCGTATTGGAGGGTTGATATGTTCTTTTCATGGCTATTTGGGGGTCTCAACTAGGATTACAATGCTACGTAACTTTTGGATACGTTGCAAACAACGAGATCCTATGGGAAAGCTCCTACATAGCAAAAAGTAAGGTTAGATAAATGCCTTATCTAGGCAATGTCTCCAATAATAGCTATCTTAGTTCTGAAGTACATGAAGACCTATGGCTATTTCTAAATTCCTCAATCCCAAAAACGATGTCGCTTTCAAGAAAATCTTAGGATCCGAGAGAAATAAAGACATCATCATCCACTTTATCAACGACATCCTCGGACTAAAAGGGGAAGAAACCATCGAGTACGTCGAGCTTATCTCTACCGTACAGGATCCGGAGATTGCTTCTAAGAAGCAATCGATTGTCGACGTGTTGTGTAGAGATAAGAGAGGCGTACAGATTATCGTCGAGATGCAGGCTTCTCCCCAGCAGGGATTTGAAAAACGAGCCCAGTACTATGCAGCAAAAGCCTACACACAACAGCTCGGAAGCGGTAAAAGTGAAAACGGCAGATACCAGAATTTAAAGGCAGTCATCTTCATTGCTATCTGCGACTATACTCTTTTTCCTGAAAAATCAGCCTATTGGTCCGAACACAAGCTATTAGATCAACACAACTATCAACATGACCTGAAAGATTTTCACTTTGTCTTCCTGGAGTTACCCAAGTTCAAGAAAGTGGATATAGAAACGCTGCAGGGTGTGATAGAGAAGTGGTGCTACTTCTTCAAGTATGGAGAGAACGCAACCGAGCAGCAAGTAGCAGCTATCGCCAAAAACGACCCGGTGATAGCAAAGGCCTACGAGGCCTTGAATCAGTTCAATTGGAGTGAGCAGGAGATGTTAGCCTACGAAAGAGAAATAAAACGCGTCATGGACAACATGGCCGTTGAGGACTATATCAAAGCACATGCTTGGCAAGAAGGCATGGAGAAGGGTATAGAGAAGGGTATGGCAAAAGGGTTAAAACAGGGGAAAAAAGAAGAGAAGCTACACATTGCTAGGCGTATGCTTTTTCAGTTACACCTAGACCAGCAAACAGTAGCACAAACTACAGGGCTCAGCCTTGAGGAATTACGGAAACTTAATAGGGAAGAGAAGTAGTCGAAATTCCCTTTTTGTCTACCATACAGATTTGAGTAGCGACATCTTCTGCAATGCAGAAATGCCGCCTAGGTGGAGAGC
>WTJV01000048.1 GCA_011524725.1 Amoebophilaceae bacterium
GTAGTGGGGGTAAGCCACGTGAGCGTTATCAATTGGGTTAAGAAGTATGGGAAAGTGCTCAAGAAGGCTACTGAGTCAGGAAAAGTCCTATCAGCTGTGGAGCTAGATGAGCTCTGTAGTTACGTAGGCAGTAAAAAAAAGCTCTGGGTCTGGCTAGCTGTAGATAGAGCAGGCAAGCAAGTATTAGGCTTTACACTGGGGGATCGTAGTGCGGAAACAGGCGATCGCCTTTGCAAAGCTTTAGCAGACTTTAAAATAAAGAGTTACTATACCGACTATTGCACTGCCTATGAAAGTATATTATACAAAGAGCACCATGTTCAGCGTAAGGCAGAAACTTATACGGTAGAGAATATGAACGGTTTGTTACGTCACTATTTGGCTCGCTTTCAGCGCAGAAGTAAGTGCTAATCAAAGTCTTTGGCCATGGTAGAATACTCGCTGAATCTGCTCTTTAATAAATTATCTGCCCAAAATTAGCAATGCCGAAGGGAGGAAGCATAATGGGAGAAATGAACCACATGCAAATCCGGATGCTAAGAGTGCTGCACAGGCCAACTATGATAAAGCGAAAGCAGACCTTGCAAAGTATAAGGTAGAAAGTAGGGGTAAACCCGGCCGTAAGAAGGAAATAAAACGGCTGGAAGCACAGGTGAAGCACTGGAAAAAGCAAGTAGATTTTTCGGGGGAGACGCATCACAAAAATCCAAAAGGAAACTAAGGCGTGGCAGGAATACACTTGTATACAGTAGTCGTCGATTTTTACGAAACCCAAGAGGTATTCATAGACCAAGTGCGTACAACAACAACGGACCTTGATCAGGTATTATATGCTTGGGTAGAGCAGGCGGTAGCCCGTGGTTTTATCAGAGGGACTAAAAATCCGCAACACGCATTACGCGATATCATGGATGATGACAACACTTTCTTGCAGGTAGGCCCAAATATTTGGGAAATCTGCTTTTTAGTAGGTAAGGGTATGTATACGTACAGTGCTTGTGAGAGCTACTATAAAAAGCGCGTGGATAAATATATTTATGTTCCTCCTCTCGTTTTATGCACTTTAAATCTCACCTTATCTTCCCAGGATGTCACTTCTTCAGTTTTCAAGAACATCTCAGTCTCTTTATCCGTAAAAGGATTGTTACATACAGAAAAGGCTACTCATACAAATTACCAGCTGGAGTATACCCGTCTCAAAAGCAGCGCTAATTTAGACAAAGCTTTTAACCAGAAATGCAAACAGCTAGAAAGGAAATTGTTGAATTGGAGCAGAAAAAAAAAATTTATTAGTCAGGGATATAATAGAGATACAGAATCTTCTGATAAATTGGTCTACACGACAATTTTTTACTACGTGTATCATCGCTCTAAAAATGTAGAAACGCGAGTACTACAATTACCTTTCATTGTTGGCCATGATATTAACTATGCTTTTCACAATTGGGCTACCACAACAATGTATGCAAGGTGGAAGCCATTGCCAGGACAGCAAATGGGAGAGCAAATACTCAATAATCAAGATCGCAAATTATTGATGGAAAAATTCAATTCAGACTACTATGTACCTGTTCCTATAGAAGATTGTGTGAATGTATGGGGTACACATTTCAGTTTAAGTGCAGGAATGGCTAAGTTAATCATGATCAAGACAGTACGAGATGAAGTAGTTCAGGGGCAATGATTGGTGCAGTTCTAGAAGGTCTGTGCAGTCCATGGCCATCTATGATGAAAAAGGCAAGCTCCTAGAGATTGTAGGCAGAGATCTAAAAGGTCCACTATTTAAAAGTACAACATGCCCCCTCTTCCGATGGTACTTCGGGGCATTATATCCCCTATGGCACGGAGGCAACAGCCGCTACAAGTGGCACCAACAACTGCTTGTATGATGCCTTGGCCTGCCAGACGGGCAAAGTCAAGAGTGGTTCTGAACTGCGAGAAGGCGTAGCCAGTCGGATAGAGCGTTCTAGCCAGTTGTCCCTTAAGAAAGGGGGAATTCATCAAATATTAAGCGTTAAGAGCGCTGTTTTCGAATATATTTCAAAAATAGGGTAGCAAAAAACGCAAGAAAAACGTGATTCCCCTCCAAAATCTTGCAAAAAATGAAGATCGCCTCGCCGGCGAGGGCAAACTACGTAGGCCTCGCTGAGTATTAAGTTTAGAAATGAGTTGTTAAGGCTCAACTAATTAAGTAGGCTTATTGTATCTAAAAGTAATAACTTTGTTATTACAAAATAAAAACGACTATGAGGCTCTCTATTATCGGTATTGGTAACTCGAAAGGTGTGATTATACCTGCCAAAGTGCTCAGGGAGCTTGGTGCTAAAGATTATCTTGAGCTTGAAGTGAGGCGTGATGTGCTACTCTTACATCCGGAAAATTCTAGATCTACATGGGAGATTACCTTCAAGAAGATGGCTATCCAGGGGGATAATAAAATGCTTATCGATGATGTGTTTGAAGACGAATCCTTTGAAGAATGGAAATAAGGCAATACCAAATTTATTGGACTAAACTAGATCCCACCATAGGTAGCGAAATTAAGAAAGTAAGACCTTGTTTGGTGATATCACCAAACGAGATGAATAGATATTTGTCCACTGTACTCATTGCTCCCCTCACAACGAAATCCAGACAATATCCCACGCGCGTAAAAACTTTTATTCTAGACAGAAGTAGCTGGATTATTCTGGATCAACTGAGAAGTATTGATAAAGTGCGTCTTTACGCGTTCATCTGTTTCTTGGATTCGGAAGCAATTCGTGAAGTCAAGCAAACGCTTAAAGCCATGTTAGTGGATGTCTAGTATTATTTTCAAAAATGAAAATAGTCTGTGACATCATTTTTAGATAGTTGAGTAGATGAACTTTCAGGCCATTATACACCTATGAAACGGAGGACACGGACTCTACAAGTGGCACCAACAACTGCTTGTATGATGCCTTGGCCTGCCAGACGGGCAAAGTCAAGAGTGGTTCTGAACTGCGAGAAGGCGTAGCCAGTCGGATAGAGCGTTCTAGCCAGTTGTCCCTTAAGAAAGGGGGAATTCATCAAATATTAAGCGTTAAGAGCGCTGTTTTCGAATATATTTCAAAAATAGGGTAGCAAAAAACGCAAGAAAAACGTGATTCCCCTCCAAAATCTTGCAAAAAATGAGGATCGCCTCGCCGGCGAGGGCAAACTACGTAGACCTCGCTGAGTATTAAGTTTAGAAATGAGTTGTTAAGGCTCAACTACTTAGAAGTAATATGATCAGTAGTTGATTCAGAGCTTGAAACCTTGAGTTATTCAATGCTATAGGCAGATAGTTACGCGTTTTATAGTAAACAAGACACTTAGATGTCACAAGGATGTGCTTAAGCTAAGTCCTTCCTTATAGTCATATTCCTGAAGAGTAGCGCACAGTTCTTGTAGGCCAATGGCCTCGATATCTGCCCTGATTTTGTATCGCTCTTCCCCCGCATACACGACAAAACTTCGCGTAGGTCTAATATCTGCTATCGCATGATAAAACCCCCTATCCGGTCTTGCCTTGAGTCCGCTCTTAATCTCAATAGCCCATGTACCCAGTTGTTTGGGGAGCTCCAAAAGCAAATCTATTTCGGCTCCCCCCCTACTTCGGTAGAAGCTTGCTTGGGTTGGGTATGGGAGTACAGCCATGATATGTTCGATGACAAAGCCTTCAAAACTACCTCCTACAACAGGGTGTCCAGCCAAGTCCGAATAGGATTCTAGGCCTAGCAAAGCATGGACGAGCCCACTATCTCGGATGTATACCTTGGGTGATTTGACTTGCCTTTTGCCAATGTTGGTGTGGAAAGGCTGCAATCGGCGTACCAGCAGGAGGTCGGCCAATAAATCTACATACTTGGTAGTAGTGGGTGTACTCACTGCGAGGCTTTGAGCCAATCGTGAAGCATTGAATAGATTACCTTGCGTGTGGGCAAGCATCGTCCAGAAGCGTTCTAACGTCGCAGCAGGTATGCGGAAACCGAATTGGGGAATGTCACGCTCTAGATAGGTCCGAATAAAATTTTTTCTAAATACCAAACTATCTTGGTCATTCTGTGCCAAGAAACTGTCGGGAAAGCCACCTCTTAGCCATAAGGCATGTAGCGCATTTTTTACCACATGATCTACTTCTAATAGATGTAGTGCACCAAGGCCAACGTACTCAATTCTCCCGGCTAGGCTTTCGCTAGATTGCCTGAGTAAAGACATGGATGCAGAACCGAGGATAAGAAACTGACCAGTTTTGCGTCCGGTTCTCCTGGAACGATCAATAAGACCACGCAACGTTTGGAATAGATCGGGCATTCGATGGATTTCATCGAGGATCACTAACCGGTCCTGATACTGGCTTAAGAAAAGCTCTGGGTCCGTGAGCTTATCTCGATCAGTGCTCGATTCCAGGTCTAGATAAATAGACGGATACGTTTTCCCAATTTCAAGTGCCAACGTAGTCTTGCCTACTTGTCTGGGGCCAATCAGAGCAACAACGGCTTGCCTAGCAAGGGCTTTTTGCAGTTTGGGATAAACTTCTCTTCTTAGTAACATGGTATATTTAAACGCTGAGTTTAAATATACATAGATAAATAGGAATTAGCCAACTATGCTTATGGGAACTGTGCGGCCTCAATGAGGGGTATATGCCTTAGTCGGCATCTTAATCTCGGTGTCCGAGCATACCTTACCAGAACTGATTAGAGCTGGAGGTATTACAAAAGGTAATTCTCTTTTCCAGTAACTTAGCAGCTGTATCTATCAATAATCTTGGGGACTCCTGATTTTGTGTCCGTTTTGCTAACCTGAGTAGTATCTATACAGTCATAATTTGTAGCTCTGTCATAGGATGCTCTTAGAATACAGCCAAAATTATTATGCACAGCATCTTGTAACGTCTTAAAATTTTCATCATATTTCGTTATTGCGAAGTAACCCCTTGTTATTCATGAGACTACCTACCCACAATCCTTCAAAACTTTTTGGCATACCTTGCCCTCCTGAAAAAGCGTCTATCATTATTATTCCTATGCCCTGGGAAGTTACTGTTTCTTCTCGTTCGGGCACTTCTTTGGGGCCTGAAAGTGTTCTTAAGGCATCTTATGGGTTAGGAAGTATGACGCCTCGTGAGATTTCGAGTATACAAGCGCTTGGTGTTGCTATGCTTCCTATTCCTCATGACTGGAAAACGTTGAGTGACACGCTTAGGCACCATACGGTAGGGCATATTCATGCGATGGAATCGGGACTTGGAAAATCTAGCTTTAAAAAAAATATCGTGAAGAAGATTGACCGCTATGCTGAGCAACTCAAAGAAGATATAAAGAGCAAATCGATTTTCTATCTTAAAGAAGGCAAACTAGTAGGAGTATTAGGAGGTGATCATAGCGTGCCGTTGGGATTTATTGAGGCGCTTGCTGAGTTCCACAACAACTTTGGTGTCCTACAAATAGACGCGCATCCTGGCCTTCGCAAGGCTTACCGGGGCTTTCACTACTCCCATGCCTCGATTATGCACAATGTTTTACAGCTACCTTACATTACTAGATTAGTACAGGTAGGCTTACGAAATTGTGCTGAGGAAGAACTTCAGATCATTGCAGCAGAAGAGGGGCGCATTTTCTCCTTTTTTGACAGTGACCTCAAGAAGCAGCGGTTCTTGGGTGCTACTTGGGATCATATCTGCACAACTATTATCGAGGCCTTGCCCGAAAAAACCTACATCAGTTTTGATATCGATGGCCTCGACCCTAAACTCTGTCCTAGCACAGGCACTCCTGTACCTGGGGGGCTTGAATTTGATGAAGTATGCTACTTACTTGATAGGATTGTTCAGTCTGGAAAAAAGATTATTGGCTTTGATTTGTGTGAGATAGCTCCTGGAGAGAATATCGACTGGGATGCACAGGTCGGGAGTCGTGTTCTTTACAAATTAGCCATGGCAATAGGGGCTAGTAAGGAAAAAACTTCTTCAAAATTTTAGACAAGACTGCACACTACCAGTCTGCAGAAAGCAAGCCTTCTGGCTTTTTTGCCGAGCAGCAAGAGTGCATAGAGGGATAAGACGACAACGTAGCGTTAGGCACACCATTGCTGTATCGTGAAGATGGTCTACTTTTCAAATACGAAATAGCGTTGGGTGTTTTACTGATTATGGAGCGATTGCAAAAGCAAAGCGCAAATACTTAATAGTAATACCCTGTGACAGAAAATGCCGCTCGTAGTCTGTCTGGATGCCGTAATGTGCTGGCAGCCACTCAGATTGATATAAATTTTCTGTATACACTAAGTCTTTTATAGGCTGTGCGCATAGTACCGCCAGCGTATAAGCAAAGAGTGCGTCATTGTCTGTTTTGAAGTGGATGAAACCCCCAGGCTGAAGCAACCGCCGATACAATGCTAAAAATCTAGGACTAGTAAGCCGACGTTTCTCATCCCGGTCGCGTGGGCGTGGGTCTGGAAATGGAATGTAAAGCTCGCTAATCTCTCTCGGTGCAAAGCATTGATCTAATTGCTCAATCTTGGTGCGCAGGAAGGCAACTCGGTGGAGTTGGTGCGCCATGGCGTAACTACTACCTACCCATAACCGAGCTCCTTTGATGTCTACACCCACGAAATTTTTATTTGTAAAGCACTGCGCCAAACCCACGGTATATGCTCCCTTACCACAGCCTAGCTCCACCACAAGATCATGTGAATTACTAAAATAGGCTGTTCTCCATTGCCCTTTTAACTGTGTATACGTTGCCTTACCTGGTTCAATAATATTGTGGCGTCGTGTATTATCGGCAAAACGTTGTAGCTTATTGCGCATATACATCGATGTTAGGCAATTCATGCCAAGGCTGTCATGAATTACGGTATCAGGACAGATTAGGCCCTCCAGATCGTATCTCCTGGCTGGCAAAGTCTTCGTATTGCTTGAAGTTGTCGACAAAAGCTTGCGCTAGTGCTTGGGTTTGTGCTGCATAGTTTGCTTTATCTTGCCAGCTGCTGTTAGGGTTGAGCAAGTTTTCGGATACCCCTGAACACCTAGTGGGGATAGAAATCCCAAAGACCGGATGCTGGGTGTAAGAAGCCTCACTGAAAGAACCGGACAATACCGCTGTAATAAGTGTCCGTGTGTGCGCTAGTTGAATTCGTTCTCCCACACCATACCCCCCTCCGACCCAACCTGTATTGACAAGCCACACCGATACAGCATACTTTTCCATTTTTTGCCCCAGCATGGTTGCATACTGGGTAGGATGTAAGGGCAAAAAAGCTGTCCCAAAACAGGCAGAAAAAACAGCCTGAGGCACCGTAATTCCTACTTCAGTACCCTCCAATTTAGCCGTATAGCCTGATATAAAATGATACATGGCTTGCTCTCTGCTCAGTTTGGCAATGGGAGGTAAGACGCCCAATGCATCACATGTTAGAAAAAAAATATGCTGGGGGATGTTTCCTGCAGATGGTATAACAACATTAGGAATATGTTCTATAGGATAGGCTCCTCGCATATTCTCGGTAACAGTAGCATTGGCATAGTCTACTTCACGAGTCCCTGCTACAAAGCGCATATTCTCTAGAATGGTACCGAATTTAATGGCACGAAATACCTGAGGCTCTTTTTCTGGTGATAGATTGATGGTCTTAGCGTAACAACCTCCTTCAAAATTAAAAACTCCTTGATCGTACCATCCGTGTGCATCATCACCAATCAGCTTCCGTTGGGGATCAGTAGAAAGCGTTGTTTTTCCGGTACCCGATAAGCCAAAGAAAATAGCTGTATCACCCTGCTCGCCCATGTTTGCTGCACAATGCATGGGTAGCACTTGATATTTCTGGGGCATTAGGTAATTCAGTACAGTAAAAATACTTTTCTTCAACTCCCCTGCGTAGCCCGTACCACCGATCAAAATCATCTTTTTGCTGAAGTTGATAATTGTAAAATTAGGACCACGTGTACCATCGAGAGATGGGTCTGCTTTAAAATTGGGTACGCTGATGATGGTGAACTCAGGCGTAAAATCACGTAGTACTTCTGAAGTAGGTCGCAAAAAAATGTGGTGACAAAACAAGTTATGCCATGCTACGGTATTAACCACGCGAATGGGTAGGTGGTAGGCAGGCAAGGCATTTGCATAGACATCGCGAACATAGATCTCTTTTCCTTTAAGATACTGGGTTATTCGCTGGTAAAGCGCGTCAAAGTACGCTGGGTCTAGTGGTGTATTGACAGAGCTCCACCAGAGGGTATCGCGCGTTTTATCATCTTGGACGATATATTTATCACGCGGAGACCGGCCTGTAAATCCCCCTGTATTACATACAAGAGCACCTTCTTGGGAAAGTCTGCCTTCTCTGCGCTGGATTGCTTCTTCTATTAGTACGATTGGGCTCAGCTGCCAGTGGACTTTTCCTACATGCGTTAGTGCCATCTTAGCCAACCACAAGGCTCGGGCTTGTTCTTGCAATTGCTGCATGACTTTTGAATTCATTCAAAGCAGCAAAGCTAGGAGAAGATATGCCAACCTGCAAAGTGTCTGGCGCTCTTCAATTAGGCTGAGCCGCTTGCTGGTACCTAATTAATATCTGAAAAAGAGCCGTATATCAAGATGTCCGTTGTATTTTAGCCTTTCTGTAGATTCGTGATAGATAAGTGTGTACGGTATGGGCAACTTGAGATTATTGCCAAACAGGGTTGTAGGGCTCATTTTAAGCTGATAAGAATACTGCATTGATGCGTTTTTCAGTAGGCTTAGGCCGTAACTTACTTTTTCCTGCTTTCTATAGGATCTTTGAGAGTAACCTACCTTGACCTGTGTATATACCATTGAAGCAACTAATTGTAAGCATATTTCGTTGGTTTGCGTTGCAAGTATTCCGGATTTTGGGTTGGAAATTTGTAGGAAATATCCCCCAGGATATCAGAAAAGCGGTACTAGTAGTAGCACCTCATACCAGCAACTGGGATGGTTTTTATGGACTCTTATTTTGTTTCGTAAAAAAATTGCCCATCAAATTTGCTATTAAAAAAGAAGCAATGTTTTTCCCTCTAGGTCCCCTACTACAGCGGATGGGAGCTATTGCTATCGATAGAGCAGGGAAGCAGAAATCTCCCACAAAGAAAAGCATGATCCATTTCATGGCCTCTATGCTGCAGCAGCAAGCGTCACTCATGCTGATCATAGCACCAGAAGGAACCAGGAGTTATGTCAAGCGGTGGAAGCGGGGCTTTTATTACATTGCGCTACAAGCCCATGTGCCCCTAGTACTTGGCTATATGGACTATCAGAAAAAACACATTGGATTTGGACCTGTAGTCTATCCCACGGGCAACTTCGATGAAGACATTCAGCAAATACAGGCTTTTTACAAGGACAAAATGGGTAAATACCCAGAACAAGGTGTATAGCGACGCGGGGCCTACAAGACTGTTGAATAACTTACCTTAGATAACTTTTATTCCTATTCCTTATTTAAGTCTACGAGATTGCGTAATTCTTTGGCTAATGCAGGAGTAATGATATGTTCGATAGACTCTGCATCTTCATGCACATGGTCGGGTTTTATTTTTAGGTATTGACTCAAGTAAAGCTCCCAAAGACGGTGGAGCTTACTTATATCTTCGCCTTTATTTTTGCCCGCGGTGGTCAAGAACCACTTGTTGCCTTCTTTTTGCAGCATGTTTTGTTTTTGCAGGCGCTTGAGACCTTGCAATAGCTTGCCAGCAGGCAAAGGTCTATACTGGTGGAGCGCATCAAGTGCCCTACTCTTGTAGTAATGTCCATCTGACTCACCGAGCTCATAAAAGATCTTGAGGATGTTTTCGGTCAAAACTTTTTTCTTATGTCTATGTTGCTTTAGTTTTCGTACTAGCAGCCCTTCCTGTGGAGCCAACAGGAACGAACCATAAGCCATCAGAGAAATAGCCATGACTACCCAGGGTCCGGTAGGCATGGCTGGTGCTACGTAAGAAACAAAAGAGCCTACCAAACCTGCCAGCATGCCTAGTATAGCAGCCAAAAAAATCATTTTAGGAAGGTGGTGTGTCCAGAAGCGGGCTGCAGCTGGTGGAGTAATAAGCATGGATACGATGAGTAAGATACCGACTGTGCGAATACCAACGATGATAGCCAGTACCATAAGGCTGGTAAATAGTAGCTCCAGACTTCGCACAGGAAGACCAATGGTTCTTGCAAAGGATTTGTCAAAAGCCACAAGTGCAAACTCCTTGAAAAATAGTATCACGGTTGTGATCAGTGCTAGGCTGAGTAGGCTGAGTGCTTTGAGGTCATCACTGACCAGTGCTGCCGCCTTACCAAACAAAAAGTTATTCAAGCCTACTTGTGCAGCATTGCCCGTATGCTGTATAGAAGTCAAGAGTAAAATTCCTAGTCCGAAAGTACTAGAGAGTACTAAGGCAATAGCAGTATCTTCTTTAATCTTAGAATAGTAGGTCACTTGGTCAATGAGTACCGTAGCTAACCAACCTGTTGTAAATGCTCCTAAAGTCAAGTAAATAGGATTTTTAGTACCCGTCAGGATAAAAGCAAGGCATATGCCCGGCAGTACAGCATGTGCAACAGCATCACCTATCAGCACTTTGCTTTTAAGAAGCGCAAAAGAGCCCACAATAGCAGCGCTACTTGTAAGCAATAACGTGCCCAATACAACATATCTGACATTGGGGTCGGAGAAAGAAAAAAACTCGACAAAAATATCTTGCATAGAAAAGCTAAGTCATTAACGCTCCCTAGGGGATATGTCTTTCTCTCTCAGTAGTTCTCCCACTTTGCTTAAGACAGTGAGCTTACCCCCGTAAGTTTCTTGAAGCAAGCCAGGTGTTAATACATCTGGGGTAGGGCCAGCAGCTACCACTCGCATATTTAAAAGTACACTCCAATCAAAGTAGTTAGGAGCAGATTGTAGATCGTGGTGGACTGCGATAATCGTCTTCCCTGCTTCCGCCATAGCTTGCAGCAAGTCCATGATTACTTTTTCTGTAGCTGCATCAACCCCCACAAAAGGCTCATCCATCAAATAAAGTTGCGCTTCCTGCGCCAAAGCTCTGGCTAAAAATACTCGCTGCTGCTGCCCTCCCGATAGCTGGGCTATTTGACGATTGGCCATAGCATCCATACCTACCTTACGCAGGCACGCTAAAGATATCTCTTTGTCAGATTTTTTGGGACGCTGGAAAAGACCTAGCTGAGCATACCGCCCCATGACCACTACATCCAGAACAGAGGCTGGAAAGTCCCAGTCCACGGATTCTTTTTGAGGCACGTAGCTAACGAGCTTCCTTGTTTTATTGAGGGTTTGGCCAAAGAACTTGATGTAACCACTATCAGGCAATATCAGCCCCATCATTGTTTTGAGTAAGGTAGACTTGCCTGCCCCGTTCGGCCCAATGATTCCTACTACTTTACCTTGAGGAAAACAAAGATCGATGTCCCACAATACTGGCTTTTTATAGTATGAGACGGTCAGGTCGTGGGTCTCCACGATGGGGTTATTAGCTTGTTGTATCATTACTTTAATGCATTGACGATAGCTTGAACATTGGTCTGAATCATACCGTGATAGCTTCCTTGGGGGGTATTGACTTGCCCCAATGTATCTGAACACAAATATCCCCCTATGACCACATGAAAGCCCCGTTTCCTACAACCTTCTACTACTGCTTGTAGCGGTTT
>WTJV01000031.1 GCA_011524725.1 Amoebophilaceae bacterium
GCAGGGGTGCGAGTTTGGCTCGTCTGCGCCTAAGAGCAAGCCAAGGTAGGCCGGTGCCCTCAGCGGTGACTTTTTTCGGTTCCTTTTTGTGTGGTAGACAAAAAGGAACGCCCGCCCGGCGAGGGCAAATCACGTATACTTCGCTGAGTATTAAGTTTAGAAATGAGTTGTTAAGGCTCAACTAGCTAGCCAAATTAGCTGAAATCACGACATAAGTAGCTTGTTGACAACAGCCATATTAAGCGAAAGTTTGGAAAATAGGGAAAAAATATCTTTTATTGGGGCGTATTTAACCTTAAAAAAATAACCATGAAATTATTTGACGTTATTATAACTGTTTTGCTTATCGTAGGAGGCTTAAACTGGGGGCTGGTGGGTCTTTTAGAATTTGACCTAGTACAAAGCATCTTCGGTCAAGGTGCCTTTGCACGTATTATCTACACGCTAGTCGGTCTCTCGGCGGTATGTAAGGTGTTTCTTTGGAACATGGAAGAGACTACCGAGTAGATAAGCCTTTGCCCACTGCATAGTGGCACTAGGCTGTAGCCAAAGCTAACAAGCGGGGTGAGCTGCCAATTGACGTCCATTTCCAGATGTTGAAGCTCATTCCGCCAAGTTAGCGAATAGTTACTTTAGCCAATAGTACTTAAAGTATACTGATAGGCGCTGTATTAAGCCCTAAAATGGCTCTCTTTGTTGTCTAAAACTATATACATGGGGCTTTTGTCGTACTGGCAATTTCCAGAAATTGTCCATGCATTGAGGCTCAATGCATTTTGTCTTTCCAGCGTACGTCTTTTTACTTGAGGCCACTCGTGACATGTAGCTGAGAGCATGCCTGTGTTCTTTTCTCAAAAATTAAGACAACTATGGAGACCATTTGGGTTATAGTGATTGCCTCGCTGGCGGCTATCAACTGCAGCCTGCTCGGCACGTATTTAGTACTCAGAAAAATCACAATGGCTGGCGATGCGATCTCTCACGCAGTTCTACCAGGTATTGTTCTTTCATTTTTGCTCACCGGCTCTAAGACCTCATTAGTAGTTCTTGTAGGGGCAAGTGGCGTTGGTATTTTAGCTACATCGTTGATGGCATTCTTGCATAGACGGATGAGACTGAAGTCAGATGCTGCTATTGGTATCAACTGCACTTGGCTATTTGCGTTAGGTGTTATTCTTATATCTTTCTTTAGCAACAAAATAGACTTAGATCCAGACTGTATCTTGTATGGCGAGATAGCCTATGCACCCCTTGATACGTGGGTAGGTCCACGAGGCATCGACCTAGGACCGAGGGCTGTTTATATACTGGTTCTAGTATTACTGCTTAACGTAAGTTTTGTTTTACTTGGCTACAAAGAACTATCGGTCACTACCTTTGATCCAGATTTTGCCACTACCATTGGGCTGAGTGCTAACTTGTGGCACTACTTACTGATGGGTGCCGTTTCCTTCACCACAGTAGCCACTTTTGAGGTGGTGGGCGCCATTCTTGTAGTAGCACTGTTGGTAGCACCTTCGGCTACGGCTTATCTATTGGCTGCACAACACTTGCACACTATGCTGTTGGTCGCCATACTACTCAGTGTCTTAACGGCTATGGTTGGGTACTATCTGGCTATATGGGTAAATGGTTCGATTGCTGGAGCTATGGCTACCACGTCTGGTAGCTTCTTTTTACTCGCCTTCTTCGCCCAACAATTGAGAAGACGAAGTTCAATACTACAACCAAGGGTATAACTCAGCATGATTATTGTGTTTAAAGGATGATTTTTTAGACAAAGTATTTAGGAAAGATTGAGTCAAGGTGCAATATTTGCCCATAATATTTAAAATTATTTCATATGAAAGTAATGGGTAGATTATTCGACATTCAGGAGGCACAGCAGGTGTCAGATACCTTCAGAAAACGCATGTTTGTTCTTGAATATGCAGAAAATCCACAGTACGTAGAATATGTTTCTTTCGAACTGATACAAGACCGATGCGACCTGCTAGATAGCTTTCAAACGGGGCAAGACGTAGAGGTTAGCTTCAACTTAAGAGGAAGAAAGTGGATCAACCCTGAGGGAGTAACTAAGTACTTTAACTCTTTGCAAGCATGGCGGATCGAGGCTGCAGCACCAGCAACTCACTCAGCATCTAACAAGGAAGACATTAGCCCAAACAACACGGCAGCGCCAACCAATGAGGAAGACGATTTGCCCTTTTAGGTATACATTCGGCATCTTGACCACGCCAATTACTGAGATAAAGTCTCTATGCAGCACTTGTGCTTACTGGATACCCATTTTAAACCATTGCACGACATAAGATCGCGTTGGCCACCTATTTCATAGGCGGCCAACGCTTCTCTACTATTTCGCATAATATAGGTCGGTATAAGCTGGTTACAGGATTGAATACACGCTGCAATAACCAAAAAGTGTTGGATGCGCGAACGGGTCGTACAAAAGTTCCGTATATCCATTCTAAAAATGGCAGGTATGGGCGATATAACAGCGCTGTTAGGTGCTATTCTCCACATCATCCTTGTGATCGTTGTCTTGATAAACAGCAACGGTTCAAAGCTTTTTCGGCCGATGAAACCGTGATACCCATAAAATTGTTTCGGCAAACTATTTGACGTGCCATGAAAGAACAGTTGTTCCAATTTTTCTTTAAAGACGACAAGAATATGATCAGGCTCTTTCTCAAAAGAGTCTACAAATATAGCGCTACCTACACTGTTTTCTCCGCTTTCCTGGGTCTCAATTACATCCTCCCATACCTCATGGGGTCAGAAGTAGAAACACATCGTTACAATGCCCTTACGGTAATACGCCTGCTAGGTGTTTTCATGTTTATTCTCCTGCTTCTTAAGAATTACTGGCCAATAAGAATGCGTAAATACCTCACTCCTTATTGGTACATGACGATTTTGTATGCCCTACCTTTCAGTACTACGTTTTCATACCTTATCATGGGAGGTACTAAGGAGGGGTTAGTCAGCATACCGCTGGCTATCATGATGCTGAGTGCCATAGTAACGAGACGGGACTTCATCATTCTGGCTATGTCGGGTACTGCTCTGGGTATAGTATGCTACCATCTATGTGCATTGGGTCACGTAAAACTGATAAGCATAGACCTGCTGGCTAGGCAGCACCTGGCTTATACATGCGTTTTTTCTGTATTAGCAGGCTCATTTTTTATAAAAAGAGTAGCAGCAGATAGGCGACTGCAGACCTTGGAGCTGTTGGGGGAAATAATAGGAACAGAGATAGAGAACGTCGTAGCAATGAATAAGGCTCATGTCAATAATATTCAATTCTCCAGCGACCAACTGCATGTCGAGAGGAGACTACCTTCGGAAGATCACCAAGAATTCTACTTGATTAAAGTAGATAAGCAAGTATATCTATCATTTAAGGAGGCTGTAGACAACCTGGTTCGTGATAACGAGAAAGGGGCCCAAACACTACACAGGACATTGGCCAACTTGCGTCAAGAGGTGGATATGAATGACTTTACCACGCTCTCCGTACGGCAGTGTATAAACGACGCCCTGGCGCTTTACGCTTTAACCCAAGATCAAAAAAATAGTCTCTTCATCAATCTAGATGAAGATTTTAAGTTCTACGGATCCGCTTATTATATGCAGCATATGCTTTTTAACCTACTAGACAATACCTTCAAGCATAGTAAAAAAAACTGCACGATAGAGGTATGGATAGACAGTCATAAGCTCTACATTAGAGATAATGGTTCCGGTATCTCTAAAGAGGCTTTGCCGTATATTTTTGATCCTTTTTTCACAACTGCTCAGGGAGCCATGGGCATCGGTTTGACTTTCTGTAAGCTTGTCATGCGGGCATTTGGAGGTACGGTTATATGCAAGTCAAAACAAGGAACGAAGTCTTTTGCTGAATTTATACTGACATTTCCTCAGATGTAAGCGTCACATCCAAGTAAAATGTATGTACGAGAGCGCCCTATGCTAAGATAAAGGCAAAAAGAAAATCCCCACCAGCGGGGTAATCGCTGGTACACTTTCACGCACTCAAACAGTATGACACTACGCTAAGCTAACGTCCCCTAGCCTTATGCGGAGCTCTTACTACACCATGCTCGGTGCTAGTCACTACCACCAACCGTCAGCTGGGTTCTAGAAATATGAAGAAATACGGAGCCGCCACTCAGCAAAGGACATCTTTGCTTTTCAAGCTTGTCTAAGGACGCAAAAATACCCATCTTGGTGCGTCCTGGTTATGAGAAGCCGACAAGTGTCGCTTTCCCGGGGCAGTTCGTTGTGATGACTCCTATTGGAGGAAGTCAATGTCAGTGTGGCCAACGTTTACGGATTTTGGTAGCGTGCACAAACAGCAGAACTTCGTGCCCAAGCCTCGTAGGCCCTTGCCCTGCAAAGCCAGGGCACAAGGTGCCTCATATAAAATGCAAGCGTTGGTGATCGGCCCGAACAGGGAAGACACGAATGCTGGTGAGCCAAATAGGCTGGGGTACGCACCAAACGACGCATGAAACGTAGGCTGAAGGAAAAATACACCGCCTATCTGCAACACAAAATAGAGCCCACCCATATGGACCAGTGCTTACAGTCTTATTTAGGTATCCTAGCCCATGCCAATACGCACAAACTGGCACAAAGCCTTAAAAACGCCTACTGGATACGGGAAAACCATACTGAAACAGAGTTATACACAAGCAAGCGCCCGCGGGCTCCCGGGGCAAAGCCCCGGGAACGCCGCAAGCACTAGGACACAAAGACCAATACAGCGCTATAACAAGGTTCCAACATAGGCTACGAGGCAGATACCTACTACCCGAACCCCAAGTTGACAAGGAGCAAGAACCAATGAACCAACGCCAACGCAGGCCAAAGTTCCAATATCCAATGACCTATAACTTCCAGCAACCAGCAACGCCGTAACTACTACCATCAGAGAGGACGTTGCGGGCGACAAAGAGACCAGAAGCCCCGAAGCCCCCAACAAGCAACGGCCGTTTTCCACCAACCAACTCCTCGGCCGCGCAACGCGTGTAGGTCCAAGGAGCATCGCCGTACAACCGCTCTCGACTACGAGCATAGTGAACCATAATCCCCGTCGATGCCTCCAAGCCACTGGGCAAGCCATAACCCTGACGGGAATATTGGCTCAACAACGCCTTTTGATCACTATAATTTTTACTACGGCTGCCCGACAACACCGTACGAGTTAGTAGACACCAATACGACTTGGACGGTGTCTTTCCACCAAACTGGGACCGTACAGTACTATCATAATACCTATATCCCTCCTTATTGCTCGAGAAATAACGCTTCACTAACTCCCCCAGCTTGGTCAAGCTATACGACTTGCCATTCACCCGAGAGGGAACTAGAAACAACACATGGTTATCTCTTATACGCTGAGGGGTTGTCTCATTATCTAGTTTGAACGGAGCCTTCACGTTCAGAATATCCTCGATGTTACTCGGTAGCGCTGGCTCATCGTCGACTTTCACCCCAAAGTAGTCTTTCCACGCTTTCGCACCGAACGCTTCTTCGGGAAGCACACGACTACGGGCTTCACTAGCCTCCTGTTGGGCTATATATAATCTAGCAAGCTTTTTCCGTAAGGCCGTCGAAGAGGATTTTTTCGACTCCTCTTGCGCTTTGAGCATCGCCTCATACTCCGAACGGACCGTCTTACGATCCGCCTCCGCCACACGTAGGCGCTCTTCGTACTCCTTGCGCATACGCTCACGCTCTTGACGCTGCTGCTCGCGCTCTTCTTCACTCGTTGCTCTCTGTAACTCTGATGCTTCCGCTTGCTTACGCAGAAGCTCCGTCTGCTCTTCGCGGATCTTCGAAACTTGCGCCTCGTGATCGCCATCTCTTCTGACCATCTCAGCGCGTAAACGGGACTGCTCTTTCGAAGACGCTTCCTCCTGGGACCGCAGACGCTCTTCCAGGAACGCACGCTCCCGAGCTATCGAATCTAGACGATTCGATAGCTGATGGAGTACTTTCTCTTGCTCTTCTTCGCGTACTTTCCTTTTCTCAAAATACAACAGGTGTCGCGATAAATCTTCCACATCCAGCTCGAGTAACGACAAATCATCTGGACTAAAGTGACGAGCGATTTCTCGAAGAGACGATAATTGAGACTTCGCAGCAGCAAAACGGTAATGTACACTATCGTCTCTGAACTTTGCTATCCTACGAGATAGCATCCGCTGAATTTTCAAACTATCATCGTTCAACATCCGCTCTACACTGATATGGTCGATCACACGCAAGCGATTCAAGTTGCGCCATACACTGGCTGATTGACCATATCGCTGACTCCTAAGGTGCTCACGGAGCTGCTTCCCTTGTTTCTCCACAATCTCTAATAGCCTACGCTCATCGCTGTCTGTGAGTACTGTATGAAACAGCTTACTAGACTCGCGTTGAGAGATGCTCTTTAGCTCAGTTAATGAGGAAATACAGGCACCACGAACCTTATAATCTCCTGACCCGCTGTCCAGCGGGTCGTACAAAAACAGGTGCGTGCACAGAGAGGCCATCACCGCTGGGCTATCTTCTAACAACCATTCTCGTATACCTTCCAAATCTGCTTCATCAGGAGGTACTTGGGTGATGCCTAGTAGCAAGGAGTCTTTATGATGGGCGAGCTGAGAAACACTTCCAAACAATTGAGTACAGATTTGGAGCATCTCGCGAATGCCACGACCTCGGTCTGCTTTCAGACTGTGGTAGTTGATCAGAGCCAGCACCTTGACACAACGGGAAGACTGCAATAAACGCCTAATATTTACCGCGTTGGCAATGTTGATCTCTGCGCCTCGGTTATCCAGAAAACCGGGACAGTCGCAATAAACCAACTGATTATCAGAAAAGTCTACTTGAATCTGCGGTACAAACGTCTTGGATACCCTCGTATGGCCAATCGGCATCACCTCATCCATACACCCTCCTTCTGCCTTTGAACGTACCACAACCACTTTACCTACCCCTTTCATACCCAAATCACGAGGAGATTTCTTCATCAGATCACACCCCAACAAGTAATTGACAAACGTACTCTTGCCAGCGCCTGTGTTGCCCAACACAATAACAGCGTCTTTACCTTCAATCTTAAACGCATTGGCTTCTCCCAGTTGAACGCAATGCGTCAGTAGACCAATACTTTCCGCATCACTCAACGCTACATCTGGGTCTTGTAACTTACGCTCCAGCAACGCGGCTAGCTCCGATGAATTGGAATCTGCCGTCACGCCGGGGTTAGGCATCGCCGCAGAAGATCGTATAGGAGAAGGAGCTGGTGCAGGCACTGGAGAAGCATGGGGAGTAGAGGTGTGAGTAGAATGCAACGGAACGGAAGGCGAAGGAGAAACACGAGGAGAAGGTATAGGCGAAGGGCTAGTATGGGAGGCTGGCAAATAGGAAGGATGAGATGTAGAAATATCGCCGACACGCTCTAAGATGACTTCCATGCGGACTTTCAACGGCGTGGTGACCGGCTTAGTCTTATAGCCACGCCAACTCTTCTTCTTAAAATCCGAAGGAACAGAAGCAACCAATACTAATACGTCATGCGTAGTATGCGTGCTATTGGTCGTATAATGATGGTCTCCCTGCGCTTGCTGTGCGTGACGCCCTATACGCAGGTCTGCTTCAGTCGAAAGCGTCGGGATGGAAACACTCGGACCAGACAACCCTTGGTTTAAGGCGTGATGGTGATCGGAACCTGCGAGATCGCTACGAGAATAAGAAAAATTAGCTTGTAGAGGCTCAACGTGATGACTCGCATTAAGCACTTCTTGGACAACATGTAATTGGTAACTTATGCAACGCCAGCCCGATGCAATGACGTAGGGAACACGCACCTGTTTTCCAGGGGCAACAGTTACTACATCATGAAGCTGTTTCTCACGACTAGATGCCAACCACACAGGCGCTGAAGTGAACGCAGAAGCAGTAGACGGACGACCCATCCCCCCCATCAACCCTAACCTCCCCAAATATACACTCGCCACACCTGTCGGGCTTGCTGAACTCGGGATCACGTGCACCCGAGAACGTACTACACTATCTTCTTGACCAGAAAGCCAGGACAGATACGAACCAACACCCTCTTGTGCCTGGGAGTGCACGGGCAACCTTCCTTGCGGGGTTGCTGCATACCAACCCTCTTCTTCCTGACTAAATCGCACTCGTGCTCCCGACGATGATTGCAAGGAAAGGACCTCGCCGCCAGAACTAGGGGGAACTGATAACGTAGACGAGCCTGGGAAAGAAATTGGAGACAGGGACGAGTCTTCCTCCTCTACCATCAATAAATTGCATGAAGTCTGGCAATGCGATAGCACAGCCATCAACAGAAAAATAGACGCGGCAAAACGAAATCTCGAGAACATAGACAAATAGGTTTGAGGGTGAAACAACACAACCTGAGCTGAGGGTCACGGACCTGACGCTAGGCCATCAACTCATGCTCAACGAAAGAAAATAATTTTTAAATATGCAAGCGCAATGACCGGACAATAAAACGATTGTACTAAAGTTGTACGCAGAAAGACCGTTAATAAGCAACGCAGGCGTTCCTTTTTGTCTGCCACACAAAAAGGGAATCGCGTATACGGACCGCAAAAAACGGTTGCCTTGGTGGAGAGTATGTCAAAAAATCCGCAGCCGTAGGCCGTTAAGGAGCATCTACCGTTTTCCGTAGGGCTGAGTTTAGATACGCTAAACCAAAGGCCAGGATCTTAACGCTCGCAACCACTAGGAAGGGTTAGCAAGGGCAATGCTGCACAAAAGCTTACTCCTGTGTTTTGGAATTATAGACAGGCCGTTTAATTTTAGATTTTTCTTGCCTCCTTAGCTCAGCTGGTAGAGCAACTGACTTGTAATCAGTAGGTCGCTGGTTCGATCCCGGCAGGGGGCTCCATAAGCCCAGTACCATATGGGCTACTCACAGAACACATCAATGCCAGTATATTCACTTCAACACGTATCAACATGCCTATTCTGACTTATTTCTTACCATTGCTGGGCGCTCTAGCTTTGGTCTATGCTGCCCTACAAGCCACCTGGATAGCTAAGCAGAATCCTGGGGGAGAGAAGATGCGCGCTATCGCACACAGCATTGCTCAAGGCGCCATTGCCTTTCTCAAGGCAGAGTACAGAATGATTAGCTACTTCGTAGGAATCACGGTCCTCTTCTTAGTTTATTTTAGTACTACCAGCGCGCATGGGCATCCACTCACAGTCATTGCGTTTGTGATAGGGGCTATATTTTCGGCGCTAGCGGGCTGGATAGGTATGCATGTGGCTACACGAGCCAATGTCAGAACAGCTCAAGCAGCACGCACCAGCTTGGCCCAAGCTTTTCGGATTTCTTTTGCTGGTGGTACGGTCATGGGTATGGGCGTCACGGGACTTGCTACGATAGGCCTAGGGGGTCTGTTTATTGCATTCTTGCGGTACTTCTTGCCAGAAGGTATGACCAATACCGATGGGGCTTCTTTGGTGTTGGTCTTAGAAACATTGACAGGCTTTTCTTTGGGGGCAGAGAGCATTGCGCTGTTTGCGCGTGTAGCAGGCGGCATTTACACCAAAGCAGCTGACGTAGGGGCTGACATTGTAGGAAAAGTGGAGACGGAAATTCCTGAAGATGACCCTAGAAATCCGGCTACTATTGCCGATAACGTAGGGGACAATGTGGGCGATGTAGCCGGTATGGGGGCTGACTTGTTTGGCTCTTACGTAGCGACCATACTGGCAGCCATGGTACTAGGTAGCGAGATAGAAGCACCCGGCAAGCTAGGAGGTCTCTCCCCTGTATTGCTACCCATGATCATGGGTGCCTCAGGGATTGTCCTATCTTTGATCGCTACTTTCTTTGTCAGCATTCAAGAAAATGGTGACGTACAACAAGCACTCAACAAAGGAAACTGGATTGCCACACTGCTTGCAGGACTACTCGCCTATCTCGTGATTCCTTGGGTAATGCCCGCTACCTTGTCTATGCGCGGACATTTTTTCACATCGATGGGGGTTTTTTATGCTGTGGTGACGGGTTTAGTTGTGGGAATTCTGATCAGTATAATTACAGAATATTTCACGGCCATGGACCAGAAGCCAGTACGTTTTATCGTCAAGCAGTCTTATACAGGCCACGCAACCAATATCATTGCAGGCTTAAGTGTGGGCATGTTTTCTACGGCACTACCCACCATACTATTTGCTGCAGGCATATACGGTGCTTTCCACTTCGCAGGCTTCTACGGTATCGCCATGGCTGCTGCAGGCATGATGGCTACCACAGCCATACAGCTGTCTATTGACGCTTTTGGACCTATTGCAGACAATGCGGGGGGAATTGCAGAAATGAGTGGCTTGCCTCAAGAAGTACGACAAAGAACTGACATTCTGGATTCTGTAGGCAACACAACAGCGGCTACAGGAAAAGGGTTTGCTATTGCCTCGGCTGCTTTGACGTCGTTGGCGCTTTTTGCGGCCTATGTACGTACCGCTAATATTCAGACAATAGACGTATATAAAGCGCCAGTAATGGCTAGCTTGTTGGTGGGGGGCATGATTCCTATGCTGTTCTCTGCACTCACAATCAATGCAGTAGGTGAAGCCGCTATGGCCATGGTGCAGGAGGTGAGAAGGCAGTTCCGAGAAATCAAAGGGATTCTACAAGGGGAGTCACAGCCTGAATACGACAAGTGCGTAGACATTGCTACAAAAGCAGCTCTCAATGCTATGCTACTGCCTGGGGTACTGGCTATGGGCACACCCGTCGTCATAGGATTTGTATTTGGACCAGAAGTCTTAGGGGGGCTACTAGCAGGCCTAACCTTGAGTGGCGTACTGATGGCCTTGTTTCAAGCCAATGCAGGAGGGGCGTGGGACAATGCCAAGAAGTCTTTTGAAAAGGGTGTCGAGATTGATGGTGAGATGTTTTATAAGGGATCAGATGCGCACAAAGCTTCGGTAACGGGAGATACGGTGGGAGATCCTTTTAAAGATACTTCAGGACCGTCTATGAACATCCTCATCAAGCTTGCTTCCATTGTAGCACTAGTCATCGCCCCCTACATTGCGTTAGAAGCCCCTGTCACTGCTTCGAACCCGCAAGGCATGGCTATGCAAGACAACAATTTAGAGTGCACTATTGATTAACTACGAAGCCGATACGTCAGATAACAGGAAGCATTATTCTCTGCACCACCTTTTCTCTCCCACGCAACGATAGCCATGCTGTATATTCAGTCCTTCACATTCAATATTTTTGAAGAAAATACGTACATAGTGTATGATGATACCAAGGAATGTGCGGTCGTTGATCCGGGGTGCTATGAACAACATGAGCAAAAAGCCTTAAGCACCTTTATCGAGCAACATGGCCTACAAGTCACTCACCTAGTCAACACACACGCCCACATCGACCACGTAATAGGTAATCATTACATACAGACGACTTACGATGTGCCCTTAGCTTTGCATGAGCAGGAAGTACCCATATTGCAAGCAGTCACCCAATATGCAGCTAGTTATGGTTTTACAGCATACCAGCCTATCAAGGAAGAGAAACTCTTAGGAACAGAGGATGTAATCCTAGTAGGGCAAGTGCCACTAAACATTCTACACGTACCAGGACACTCTCCAGGGCATATTGCGTTATACAACCAACAATGTCGGCTTTGTCTCTCAGGCGATGTCGTGTTTCGGAATAGTATAGGCAGAACAGATTTACCTGGCGGTGATCATGAGGTTCTTCTGCAGAGTATTCACGAACAGCTATTACCCTTAGGAGATGACGTAGTGGTTTATCCTGGACATGGCTCTTCCTTAACCATAGGAGAAGCAAAAAGAGATAATTCTTTTTTGTAACCAACATGGATCGCCTGAGTTTTGCAGCCTGCCCCTGCCCTACTTCAGCTACTTTTTCGTTATGCCAAAGAATAATAGTAATGCTTACTCCGAGTTACGTGATAGTGCAGAAGTACAAAACGGGGCCTCTACAGCCAGGGACAAACTCATTTGATTTTTCATCGTAGCTTCGCGCTGTTACGCCAACTAAGCATGCTCAAAATCCATCACTTAAAAGCAGTTGTAGAAAATAAAGAGCTTCTCAAAGGTATCAACCTGCACATAAAGGCGGGGGAAGTTCATGCCATTATGGGACCTAATGGATCCGGCAAGAGTACCTTGGCAGCTGTATTGGCAGGTAAGCCGGGCTATACAGCCACAGCAGGATATGTTACCTTTCTAGAAAGGGATTTGTTGAACATGGCTCCAGAAGAGCGGGCAGCAGCGGGTCTTTTTTTGGCTTTCCAATACCCTGTGGAGATTCCAGGGGTGAGTATGACCAATTTTCTAAAAACGGCCATTAACCAGATTAGAAAACAGCAAGGCCAGACTCCCCTAGACGTAGTAGCTTTCCTAGCTCTATTAAAAGAAAAGATGAAGTTGATCAATATGGATCCAGAACTCCTGCGCAGGTCGTTGAACGAAGGTTTTTCGGGTGGGGAGAAGAAACGTAATGAGATGCTCCAGATGGCCATGCTAACGCCCAAGCTAGCCATCCTAGATGAAACCGACTCTGGGTTAGATATCGATGCCCTAAAAGCTGTAGCCCATAGCGTGCATCAACTTCGTAGCAAGGAGAATGCTACAATCATCATCACACACTATCAGCGCATGCTAGATTATATAGTCCCTGACTTTGTGCATGTTCTCTATAATGGCCTAATCATCAAATCGGGGAATAAGGAATTAGCCAAAGAATTGGAGTCGAAAGGATATGACTGGATCATTGAAGAAGCAGGCTTAACATCATGATAAGGTGCTTTTATAAACACGCAATACGGTGACAAAGGCCCTACAGAAAGCGCTAACCCGACGGTTCGATACGCTAGATAGTGCGCACCCTCTCTACACAGTCAGGCAACAAGCCATGAGTGATTTTGAGAAGCAGGGTCTACCTACCGCTCAAGAGGAGTCTTATAAGTACACGCCTTTTGCTAGTCTCCTCCCAGCATATTTTGATTCGGTTCGGCCGAATACTCCTGTACAAACCAAGTCAGAGAAAGCCTCTTCAGTAACCTACCATGACATAGATGCTCACCCTATTGTACTTCTTGACGGAAAGATAAGCAAAGTACACGCACCGTTAGCAGATAAAAAGCATGCCGTGCAGGTTCTTACTTTTCAAGAAGCGTATCAACAGCAACACCGTGCATTCTTAGCACATTTCTCTAAACATGCCCAAAGCAAAGCAGACGCTTTTGTTGCCTTAAATACGGCATTGTTCGATGAAGGTGTTTTTGTTCACATTGCTGACAATGCGGTTATCGATAAGCCTTTGCTACTCTACCACTGCATGTCTGCACATGAATACCCGCCATCCGTGACTTATCCGCGCCTATTGGTAGTGGCGGGCAAGCACAGCCAGGCTAGTATCATTAGCTCTTGGCAAACAGAGGGTTTTACAAACGCTGTGGCTGAGATCGTCTTGCAAGACAATGCTCGGCTAGATTACTGCACCTTACAGACAAATCTGGGGGAGCAAGCTTATCAAGTAAATACAACACAATGCTATCAAGCGCAGCACAGTACCCTAAATACGTATACTTTTACCTGGTCTGGTGCATTGGTAAAAAACAACCTTAGCAGTGTTATCGATGCTGCCTATGGAGAAACTAATATGTATGGTTTGTATTGCTTGCGTAAGCAGCAACACGTTGACAACTGCACTAGAGTAGATCATCGCAAACCCTACACTTACAGTAATGAGCTCTACAAAGGGATCATGATGGATGAATCTACAGGTGTATTTAATGGAAAAATCTACGTACGTGCAGAAGCGCAAAAAACGCATGCATTTCAGAGGAACGACAACTTGGTGCTTTCTAATAACGCGACACTGCACACCAAACCTCAGCTTGAAATTTGGGCTGACGATGTAAAATGCTCACATGGTGCCACAACGGGCCAGATAGATCGAGAACAGCTGTTTTACTTGCAGACAAGGGGCTTACCCGAAAACGCAGCGCACCACTTATTGAAGCAAGCATTTGCCCATGAAGTAATGGAAAAAATCCCTTTGGCTACCCTACGTACACAATTACATGACAGCTTGACTACCCAATAAGAACAGGTAAAGTTTCTCCTAAAATCTCACGGATGTCCACACTCCACACACACAACAGAGTAGCTATTCAAAATATCAGGAAGCAATTCCCTGCACTACAGCAGACCGTTCATGGCAAGCCGCTAGTTTATCTAGACAATGCGGCCACTACACAAAAACCAAAAGCAGTGTTGAATGCCATTACAAATTATTATCAGCATGACAATGCTAACGTACATCGGGGTATCCATACATTAGCTTCTAGGGCAACGGCTGCTCTGGAGACTAGCAGAGTAGCAGTACAGCGGTTTATTCATGCTACTTCAGCAGAGGAGATAGTCTTTACGGGAGGTACCACAGCAAGCATCAATCTGGTAGCTGCTGCCTATGGTCAAACGCAAGTGCACGCCGGGGACGAAGTCATCATATCGCACATGGAACACCACGCCAATATAGTGCCTTGGCAGATGCTATGCCAGGCTAAGAAAGCTGTTTTAAAGGTTATTCCCATTAGCGAAGCAGGAACATTACTACTACCAGCTCTGAAGAAACTGCTAACACCCAGGACCAAAATTGTTGCCATCAGCTATGTGTCTAATACCCTAGGCACGATCAATCCGCTCAAGGAAATCATCAAACAAGCCCATGCACAGGGAGCTATCGTGGTGGTAGATGGAGCGCAAGCATTGCCACATTTGCCCATCAATGTACAAGACTTAGATTGTGATTTCTTGGCTTTTTCTGCGCACAAGGCCTATGGCCCTACAGGGGTGGGGGCTTTGTATGGTAAAAAAGCACTGCTAGAGAATATGCCTCCTTATCAAGGCGGTGGAGAAATGGTTCAAGAGGTAACCTTAGCACACACTACTTACAATGACCTTCCTTACAAGTTCGAGGCGGGTACCCCCCATATAGCTGGTATTATCGCTTGGCAAGAGGCATTGAATTTTATCACACAGGTAGGATATAGCAATATCATGGCTCATGAAGATGCATTACACACTTACGCACTGGAGCTACTAAGCAGTATAGACAGAGTCCGGATTGTGGGTACAGCACCCCAAAAAATCAGTATACTTGCATTTACGATAGAAGGTGTACATCACTTAGACGCAGGTATGCTACTAGACGCTCACGGCATTGCCGTCAGGACAGGACACAGCTGTACGCAGCCTCTCATGAATTTTTTCCATATTGAAGGCGTTATTCGCGCTTCTTTCGCTATTTACAATACCCAAGAAGAAGTGGAGCAACTGGCAGCAGTAGTAGCAAGATTAGTACAAAAAAACTGATAACAAGCAATGAAGCGCATGGCTTTACCCAGTATCGATACAATACAAAAAAGTATCATAGAGGAATTCCAGACCCTAGAAGGAGATAGAGAACGCATGCTCACCTACGTCATGGATCTGGGAGAGCAGCTCGTTCCCATGAATCCGCTTTACAAGAATGAGCATAACACCATCAAGGGTTGTATGTCTAAAGTATGGCTTTCCTACACAAGACAAGAAGATAGGTTATTCTTTGAGGGAGATAGCAATACGGCTATTACCAAAGGGTTGATTAGCTTACTTTTGCGTGTGCTCTCCGGACAAAAACAAGAAGATATCATCCACGCCAATCTCTATTTTGCTAGTAACATTGGCATGGCTCAACTGATTGGGTCTCAACGATCTAGCGGATTTGCCAACATGATAAAAACCATGAAGCTAGCCGCTCTTACACAGAAAATACAGCAATCAAAAATTGCAACAGGTGGTGTAAGTATATGAACGCATAACGCTTGCTCAATATGGCTGAAGAGATAGAAAGTATTATGATAAGCAAAGATCAAGTCATCGAGGCTCTCAAGCAGGTGTATGATCCGGAAATTCCCGTAGATATTTATGCGTTAGGCTTAATTTACGAAATCACTATCTACCCTGTCAACAACGTTCAAGTGCTGATGACCCTGACTTCGCCCAGCTGTCCAGCTGCTGAACTACTACCAGGCCAGGTAGAAACGAGCATCAGAGGCATCAGTGGGGTCAACGAGGTTCAAGTAACACTCACCTTTGAACCTCCCTACAACCAGGAGATGATGTCAGAAGAAGCCAAATTAGCCCTAGGTTTTTTATAAGGAAAGTATTGGCACACAACGATAAAGATTTTACTTTTGTCTTACTGATTTATTGCTCACAATAATTTCTAACAACCACAAGTAATATGTACCCAGAAGCGTTAGTAGCAGCTATGGAGCATGAGCTGGCAATGGTAGGCTTTGTTCCGGTGAAGACAGCAAAAGCTGTCTCCGACCATATCACCCAACAGCAGGGTACCACCTTGCTATTTGTTAATTCTATGTGTGGCTGTGCAGGAACGGGGGCAAGACTAGGCATACAAATGGCACTGGAAGCAAGTAGACATCAACCAGACTACTTAAGAACAGTATTTGCGGGAGTCGATGAGGAAGCAACCATGCAAGCATTTGCATATACCAAGCCTTATCCTCCCTCCTCTCCTGCCATTGCCTTGTTCAAAGACGGAGCGCTGGTACACTTTATAGAAAGGCACCAAATCAAAGGAACTCCTCCCGAAGTACTCGCCTCAGATTTACAACATGCATTTGGATTACACTGCCAGTCTTCGGCAGTAGCGTAACAGCATGGATGTTTTTGATGATTCTAAAAATAGAAATATTATGGCGCTAAAAATCAACGATCCAGCACCTGCCTTTGTAGGTAACGACCAAGACAATAATACAATCAGACTGGCTGACTTTGTTGGTAAAAAGTTAGTATTATACTTTTATCCCAAAGATAATACACCAGGATGTACAGCACAGGCATGTAACCTGAGAGATAATCATGAAAGTCTGCTACGGGCAGGCTACGAAATAGTAGGAGTGAGTACAGATAGTGCTGCCTCACACAAGCGCTTTATTGCCGCCAAGCAGCTCCCCTTTCGGCTCATTGCGGACGAGGACCACGCCATTCATGAGCAGTATGGCACGTGGGTACAAAAATCTATGTTCGGAAAGAAATACTGGGGGACTGCAAGAATAACTTTTGTCATTAACGAAGTGGGCAAGATCATTAATATTATCGATAGGGTCAAGACGGCCAGTCATACAGCACAGATATTAGATACCCCAGACACAAAATAACCTGGTTCCGTAGCTCAACTGGATAGAGCAACTGCCTTCTAAGCAGTAGGTTTCAGGTTCGAGTCCTGACGGGATCACAGCATCTCTGGATAGTCTTTGGGGCTGGCATAGATTAGCAAAGATTCTAATCTATGCTCATGAAGTTAAAGCACTGTAAATTAATTAGCGAAAAAGAAACAGATAAAGCTGATTGAATTGTTTGTTGGCGAAGTAACAGCGAGGACAGCAGCTGACTTGGTAGGCATCAACAGGAATATAGCGAATCTTTTTTACACCAAGTTGAGGAGTATAATCACGCATCATCTAGAGCAGGAAGCTCAAGATTGCTTTGATGGGGAGATTGAATTGGATGAGTCTTATTTTGGCGGGGTGCGTAAAGGAAGGCGGAGTCGTGGAGCAGCGGGGAAAATACCTGTTTTTGGCATATTAAAAAGGAATGGGAAAGTCTATACACAGGTCTTAACGGATACCAAAACAAGCACTTTGATGCCTATAATAAGGCGTAAGGTAGTACCAGATAGCCTCGTTTACACCGATAGTTATCGTTCCTATAATGCCTTAGATGTTTCTGAGTTTTACCATTGTCGGATCAATCATGCTAAGGCATTTGTTAGCAACAAGCGTCATATCAATGGGATTGAGAATTTCTGGAATCAAGCCAAACGCATACTGAGAAAATATAATGGCGTACCCAGACAGCACTTTTATCTATTCCTTAAAGAGTGTGAGTGGAGGTTTAATTATGGGCAACATAAACAACTGTTAAAAGTACTGAAAAAGTGGTGTTACTAGATACTAATCTATGCCAGCCCCTAGTCTTTTATATACTTCATTTGTGTGACGTATGTTACTAAAGTAACCAATATCGCTCGTTAAGTAAATAGTAATTATTTCAGAGGATCTTGACGGCGACTCAATTCGAACACCATGTTCCGAAGTTCCCTGATTGCCCTACGTCCATAACGGAGATCTTTTGAGCCATGCAGTTTTACTATAGTTCCCACAGCGTGACGGTCTTTATCTAATAACTGTAAGTGAGACCCTACCTGGTTGCCTATACTCCCGCCCAATGAATTCCAAAGCTGTTCATACTCATTGTACGTTATCTTGGAACTCACTTTATAGTTCATATCGAATAATTTGTCGTATGTTTTCTGCGCTGTATTAGTTAACGGTTGTACAGTGGGAAGTGCTTCTTTTACTCGCCTATCAATGTGTTCCCGCTTCGAAGACAACGTGCTTTCAACTGGTGGTGGCGCTACAACTAAATACTCCGTTTTCAGGTCATGGGAATCAGAAGTGGTATCTTCTTGTTCGTCAATGGTAAGGGAAGCAGCTTGGTGCTCAAGAAGAGATCCATTCTCCACAAATTCTGGTAGTTGCTGGCTCTGCTTAAAGGCCTTCAGAAAAGCGGGTAACCATTCTCCATCTTGCGTTTCTACCCCATCATTAGCTCCAAAGTACCGCGCAAACTCATCGCTGAGTACTTTCTCTTTAGGGAACTGTACAATATATATTATTATGTCATGTGTAGGTACGTTTTGTGCTTTCTTCTTTAGCATCTCTTTTCTTTTTTCTGATGGCATATCCTCTGCGTAACACTGTAGAATGGGCACACTGGGATGCTCAGGGTCGTAATCGTATTCTCCAGAATTATTTTTTGAATGGCTAGATTGATACCTTTTTATCCAACTCCGTACTTTCTTTATACTGAGAATCGAATTAAACAAAAAAATAGGATCAATATCAGTGTCACTGTTGGGGTATAATGCCTGCAATAAGGAACTAACGCCTGATAAGCTTGGTATAAAGTCATCAACATGGCCTATAAAATCACCCCCGGCGAGTAGCGGATGTAAGTATTTTGCTCTTTCGATCAGCTGCTTATTTTCCTCTGTCAATGCTACAGCCTCGTCGCCTTCTGCTATCTTTGCCAACTTGGCATGGAATAAAAGAGTTATAACTGAATTAATGAGTTGAAACCGTTGCTGTATACGCTCTTGGGCAAGCCTTAATCGATTTACCTTACCGGGGTCCTTACCTTCATAGGCTATCCTAAAAAGGTAATGACATGTAGGTATGGGAGTACGAGCAGAATTCTTTACGTTTATCCAATCTTCTATACTTTTAGTACGTCTTCCCAAATAGCTATTGCTCGACTCCAGAAGCGTTAAGAACAGTCCATCTTCGTCTATATTTGCTTGTTCTCCCCCTTGACAATATTCCCATATTTGATCAAGTGCTCTGTTGTTTATGCTTTTGACTCCTTTGTTGTAGTTCGACCACTTGTCTATTCCACTAGAGTCAAAACCGTTGTCGTTATAATATTCTCTAAGGTTTTCCAATGCACTAAATACTGCCTGTGTAGGATTTTTAGCTGCAGCTACCATCGACAACAATCTAGGAGAAATACTCTTAGCATCCAAAAATTCAGAATCTGGTGTGCTCTCGAGCGTATCTTCGTCCGTAGGCTTTTTCGGCTTATTTTTGCCATGCTTCTTTTTTTGCTTCTTTTTCCCTCCTCCTCGCAAGCCCAACGTACCTACATACACATGCTTAGTACCCTGATCTGCTCCTAAAAAGTGAATGCGTTTTAATACATCTATCTCCCTGGCTCCCTGTAAATCCAATAACACCGAGGCTACATCGCCCCTGCATATCACTGGTAAAGTTTCTTGATGTCTTAAAAATTCATTATTAACCTCAGCAAGCCACCGACTACCCAATTGACTAAACGTCACTACCACACCCGATCGGAGTCTAAAAGGTGAATAAAAAGTAATAGCAGGCGCTTGAGGGGAAGAATAAGACAATGCCCTTGTCTCGGAAAATCGCAAACAACGTGGCATAATTGCTGGCGCTGTTGTACCCATCATGGGGCCAGACACCTGACTCACTAAGCTACGTGATACTACCGTTTCACTTGGAGCCTGAACCATAGCAACCGTTGCCTTCGAAATAGGCTGCTTAAAGGATATAGGTGAATTGGATACCCGCTCAGAAGTAGCACAGCACCTCACAGAAAACACAGTGCCACTAGGAGCAACGGCAGTAACATGAGAGGAAATAGAAGAAGACGATTGCGTTTGACGCGTCAGAAAATCAACCTGAGATGAAGATCCATGCTTGCTCTTATCAGGTAATTCGTCAAGATGAAGCTTTGTTCCGGGATTGCCACAGCTTTGTAGAAGAAGAATAAGAGCGGCTAATAAGAGCCCTAAATTTTTATAATTTATCATAAGACATATTATTTACTAAATAACTCATACAAGTTTAATGAAATAAATATATTCGATAATGATTATATCTAATCTAAGATAAACGCAAGGTAAAATCAGGATTGTATTGAATGGGAGAACCTAACGACTCAAGAAGTAGACGAATCTGCCTCACCATGAGAAATGACTGGCGCAACTTGGTTGCCTTTACTTTACATTTTACATGTTTAGTGGTTAATAATTTCCTTTGGATTAATAAGAAAGGCTATCTTTGTGTATACAGATAGTCTTTAATCAATGAAAATTAGAAGAAAATTTCTAGAATCTACTCTTTCACCTCTTCGTACTCTGCCTCAGTAACATTGGTACTGCTGTCTTCTTTGCTTTCTTCTTCTGGTTGTCGATTTCCTTCTGTTGTACCAGCCTGCTGTGCAGCTTGGTACATTTCCTGAGAAGACTGCTGCCAGGCCTTATTCAAAGACTCTATGAACTGGTCAATGACCACCAGACCCTGTGTTTCATGTGCTTTCTTCAATTCGGCCAAGGCTGTTTCGATAGCTGTTTTATTCCCTTCAGAAAGCTTATCACCAAACTCCTTAAGTTGCTTCTCAGTTTGAAAGATCTGTGCAGCAGCATTGAGTTTGTCTATACGCTTCTTTTCTTTTTTATCCGTTGCTGCGTTAGCTTCTGCTTTCATATTGTTTATTTCCTCCTCGGTTAACCCTGAAGATGCCTCTATGCGAATCTTTTGCTCTTTACCTGTGCCTTTATCTTTAGCAGATACATTCAAGATACCATTGGCATCGATATCGAACTTTACTTCAATTGGAGGCACACCCCTGGGCGCAGAGGGGATCCTACCAAGATGGAACTTACCAATACTCCGGTTGTCCTTAGCCATAGGGCGTTCCTTTTTATCTACCACACAAAAAGGAACCACTCAGGGAATCGGGCTTCCTTGACTTACTCTTAGGCGCATACAAGGCAAATTCGCACACCTTCGGTGTACTCAGACAGTACCAGTACCCTCTCTTTGCGCCTGACGTAGCGCCAAACTCACGCCCTAATCCCCTAGGCGGGTCTTTTGAATACCACAGCGTCCCGCGCCCTAAGCCAAGAAACTGTCGCCTTGGTGGAGAGCGAGTCAAGAAATACGTAGCCGTAGGCCGTGATTGCCATCGCCGGGCAGGCGACCCTTACTTTTTTCAAGGTTTTGATGGGGAATTACGCTTTTCTTGCGCTTTTTGCCAGTCTACTTTAGATAAAATTTGGGCAAAAATCTTACTACACACGCTATCATTGATAAAATTTCCCTTTCTTAAGGGACAACTAAACAGAGGGAACAAGTCAATGCATTCCGCCATTATCTTACGCTACTTTGATAATTTATCTAGCAAACAACAGAGACAATTTCAGGAAATAGGACCTATCTACGAGTCCTGGAATCAGAAAATCAACTTAGTTTCTCGTAAGGATATCGGTCATATATATATCAAGCATATATTGCATGCACTGAGCATTGCTAAAGTGATACCCTTTAGGCCTAGTACGCAAATACTGGACGTAGGGACAGGAGGTGGCTTTCCGGGCATTCCGCTCGCCATTATGTTTCCTCAAGTTCGATTTCATCTTATCGATTCTATTGGTAAGAAAATACGTGCTGTGCAGCACATTGCTGAATCATTAGCGTTACACAATGTATCTACCGATCAGGTCAGAGCTGAGCAGATGGAAGGGAAATATGACTTTGTCCTTGGCAGGGCAGTAACTAACCTACATGCTTTCTATAATTGGGTTAAAAGCAATATTTCTGGCTGTAACCGGCACAGTATTCCCAATGGTGTCTTATATCTACAAGGTCCAGAAAGCATCACGCTACCCGTACAGCACACCGTCTATGCTATTCGTGATTTCTTTGATGACCCATTCTTTGAAACCAAGCAACTCATACATCTCACCAGTGATATAAAGTAGCCACCAAGCATCACCGCACTTGTTGAATGGAGAGAAGCGGGCTAAAGTATCTTTTCCATCTTGGGGAAGTATCTCGGCCTATGTAATTTTGCGTACCCTGAAGAGAAAACCTTAATACTTCAACTACTTTGAGAAAGTTATCTGCCTTCCTCACCATACTCTTGTTGGTACTGACCAGTATCACTTATCTATATTATAGTCACTGGCGTAGTAGCCAACGGGTAGAAGAAAAAACACCTTATATTCTTAAAAGTGCGGCTCTCGTATATACTGTATCAGACCTTGGCAAGCAATGGGAAGATTTTAAGCAAACGCCTATAGGAGAGACGCTTAGCAAAGTACCTGCCTTGGCAACTATACAGCATAGTCTCAATTTCCTTCAGCACCTGACAGAAGCTCCGAGAAGCTTAGACAAAATACCCTTAACGGTTTCTGTACACGATCTTGGTGAAGCGCATTGGGGCTATATCTTCTATCTAGACACGCGTAATACAGCGACACAAGAGCTTTTCGAGACCGCCACGCTGAGGTTACAACAAAACAAGGCGTACAATAAAGTGGTGAGAAACTATGCGGGATGTAAGATTACAGAGTTAAGTAAGCACGATGCTGCGCAAACACTCGTTTATATCGAAAAAAATAGACACATCATCGCTAGCTATTCCTCTTTGCTCATTGAAGATGTAATACGGGAACTCAACAGAAAGCAGCAACCCGGATTGAAAAGTTTTCGAAGGACCAGTAACAAACTGGGTAGCTTATATGTCAACTTCAGCCAACTACCCCAACTCTTACGTACTTTTGTTAAAAACAACCCAGTAGATAGCGTCGGCACTGCGCTAGCCACATTGGCCCCAAATAGTCATCTTAATCTCAAGATGACCCCTCACCACCTATTGCTAGGTGGGTTTGTTAAAGACAGTACGACAACCTCGCTGTGCCTAACGAATACGCTGCATGGCCAAGCTGCTGGAGCGATGCCACTAACTTCCTACCTACCCCGAGATACAGCCATACTGCAGCACTTTACCTTTAGCGATGCAGAGCAGCTTTTAGTTGCGTTACAACAATACAAGGCACGGCTACGAAAAGAAGAAGTAGCGGAAACACAAGACATACGCCTATTGGGAAGTACACTGTATCCTTTACTCCAAGGAGAAATAGGATGCTGCACACTAGCTACACAACAAGATCAAGAGACAAATAAACTTGTCTTCATGAAGACAACAGACCCCCAAACATTTATAGAAACATTAAAGGGATTTGGCCTACTTGCGCTACCACAGTCACAAAGACAGCATCTACCTACCAACATCTATCAACTAGCCACTGACTATTTCCAGCATTGGCTACCAGGTCTACTTTTCTCATCCTTCGAGGCTCGTTGCATTACACAGATGGATGATTATATCATATTGGCCAACAATCCAATAGCCTTGCAGGCATGGAATAGCCAGTACCAACAAGGAACAACTTGGACCCAGGATGCTGCCCAAAATATATGGCTTTCTAGCATACTCGAACATGCTCAGTTGAGCTTATTGGCCGACATAGAAAAAGTATGGCCCCAGGTGATGCAATCGCTAAAGCCTACCTGGAAGAAAGTATTCGAGGCGCATGCTGGCGCTCTTAAGGAGCTTAAAGTAGCTTTTCAGCTCTTACACGAAGAAAATACAGGCTGTTATATGAGTATCTTGCTGAACCACATAGAGAAGAGTCCAACGCAAGTGCACCAAGAAACTAACAACCGGGAGAAAACCACGACGGTCTCGACCGTTTTTGTACCAGAAGCGCCTATTGTCAGTCAACCTTGGTTGGTTACAAGCCATCGTGGCAAAGGGTACTATATACTATTACAAGATGCCCAGCACCAACTGTATTTTCTAGATCCCCAAGGAAAACTAGTATGGAAAAAAGAGTTAGAAGGGCCTATTACGACCAACCCTCTTGAAGTAGACTACTACAAGAACAATAAAACACAATACTTATTGGCTACCAACCAACGTCTTCACTTGATAGACTACTATGGCCATGAGGTAAGCCGCTATCCACATACATTGCCTCACCCCGGTCAGCCAGTACGTCTACGCGTGGTGGACTATAACAATAGTAAGCAATACCGGTTTTTGATAGCCAACACACAAGGCAATATCTATCTCAAAGACAAACACTACCAGCCTCTACCGAATTGGAATCCTAAGGCGTTGAGAAAAAGCTTTGCAGACACTCCCCTACACCTCAGGGTACAAGGCAAAGACTATTTCTTGATACTACAGACAAACGGTACCCTACAAGCACTGAATAGAAAAGGGGAAAGCTATCCAGGGTTTCCTGTGAAGCTAGCAGTACGTACGCACAATCCGTTATTAGTACGCCAAGGCAAGACTACTAACGAAACTTCGCTCACCGTCTTAACCGATGCAGGTAAACGTACTGATCTGAACTTGGCTGGGAAAATACAAGAAGAGGTACAGCTAGATCGTCCACACGATACTTCTCGCTTTACTTTGTGCCCTAGCTACACAACGAGACGCCAATATGTGATCCTGCGACAGGATAGAGACAACGCAACCATCATGGATGCAGAAGGAAATTTACTTTTTGAGCTACAACACGAGGCACAAGATTTGCTATTACAGTACTATCATTTTAGCGACAACTACCAGTTCTATGTATTAACCGATAAGGACAAACAGTTGACCTACCTTTACGATCACACAGGAAAACTACTGCATGATGTTCCTTGGGATAATAGTCACGAGGTAGGCTTGCTCTTTTCAGAAACAGAAAAGGATTTACAAATTTATGTAAGCTCTGGGGAGTTGCTTACTAAATATGAATTGCATATTTTACAAAGAGAAAAACTTTGAGGTGATTATGTATACACTTCACCATACGCACCTCATTGTATCAGGTGGTGTGAGAGAATGTAGTACTTGCGTTACCTTTCTGAACAACGTCATGATTTAGCGTTTTTATATCTTTAAATAAACAGGGACATATCATGCCAAAGAAAATCATTCTGCATCAATCATTAGTACTATTAGTGTTATTAGCCTCTATAAGTGGATGTGCCAATAGCCACAATAGACTCAATGTAAAGGAGGAGATCAAAGCTGGTTCAACACCATTAACAGACTCGACGGACCCAGTAGCCCAACTGGCCCGTGCATTGGGAAAAGATTTCGAGATTATACAATCGCCCAATTGTGGTGAGCGTAGAGGGCCAGGTCAAGGGAAGCGACCAACTGAGTTGATGATACATTATACTGCATGTGAGAAAGACAGGGTGGTAGCGCTTTTTAAGAGACCTGACAACGTAGCTTCACACTACCTAGTCGACCGACAAGGCGGCATAACACGTTTTGTCGAAGAGAGCAAAAGAACTTTGCATGCTGGCGTAGGCGCTTGGCACGGTAATACAGATGTGAATTCTACCTCAATTGGAATCGAGAATATTAACCTTGGATACAGAAACCAAGAAGGGCAACCTCCTGGTCAGAAGGTTGAGGGTTCTCCTAAAGAGTGGTATCCTTATGATGAAGAGCTGTTGCATACGCTAGGGCCACTTTGTCAGGATATTGTAGAACGCTATGAGATCAAGCCAAACAATGTCATTGGACATAGCGATATGGCTACTATTCGAGAGACAGGCTCTTTGGGTAGAAAAATAGACCCCGGTCCTTTGTTTCCCTGGGAAAGATTACACAGGACCTATGATGTAGGAGCATGGCATAATCTCAAGGAATCTCTCGAAAAAGTAGAATTTCCACACCAAGATCAGACAGAATGGGTAAGAGAACATCTAGTCAAATATGGATATCCACATCCAGGAACATGGAATGAGGAAAATACGAAGAAAGCCGTCAATACCTTTCAAATGCATTTCCGCCCTGGCAACATTGTAGGAGAAATAGACGAAGAAACAATCCTAATACTCGCTTCACTAGTAGATCGTTACATCGAAACCTGATGGTAGCTGTGTGCAAAAGAATACCAACTACTTTGGGAGAATTTCTAGTTTTCAAGACAAGCAATTTCAGTACATTAGAGAATGCTAGGAAATACAAAGATGGGTTGACAAATGGAGATGGGTATCTCATTACCAATCGGTTTATAAGCTATTCTTGAAAACACACCTGTGCCATGTTAGTTGGAAAAGCAAGAGCGGCTCCATTGCGTTCTATGATTTGGATAATCTTTAAGAAGATCTCCTGCTGCACATCATGGTAGGTCTTGCGATCTATGGTTTTTGTAAAGGCGTAAATACTAATCTTAAGTGAAGTAAGCCCAAACTCCGTAAAGTGTGATAATATTATTTTTCGTTGATCTATCCCCGAGTGTGCTTGCAGCATCGTTCTTATCTCTTGCGTAACTTTATCAAGCACAGCAGCATCCGCATAACGAACCCCGATCTCTTCTTTGATGCAACGGTTTCTCATCCTGCTGGAGTTAACAACAATACTGGATGCTAAAATGGCATTGGGCACGTAACATGCCTTCTGATCAAAAGTCCTCATCTGGGTGGAACGCCAGCCAATATATTCTACTTCCCCTTCTATATTTTTATCTGGCGAACGAATCCAATCTCCAACCTTGAAGTGGCTGTCTGCATAGATGACGAGTCCTCCAAAATAATTGGCAAAGATTTGTTGGGCTCCAATACCAAGCACAATAGCAGAACCTCCACCAAATGCCACAATACCAGACATGTTGATACCTAGTGAGGGGAGAATAAGTAGGATGACAATAATGATAGCCCCCACGCGCAGCAGCTTACCTGTAGCTTGTACTGTGGTTTCATCAGGACGCTTTTTGGCCAGACGCCCCAACAGCAATTGTTCTTCAAATAGCCTGATAAAGCGAATGAATACCCATGCAAAGAGCAATATAAGGCCAATATCATGTGACTTCCATAATAGGTTAATCAACGTATCGTCTATCTTCAAGGAAGAAATATTGGTCGTAAAGGCTACTGCCTTTACCCAAATAAAAACAATCAACGGCCAACGGATAGCTGCAAGCAGCGAACTTGTAGTGAAATATTTTCTTCGAATAAGATTGGGATGTAGGCTATTGTAAAAGAAAAGACAGATATAAGTAAAAAAAATAGCCATACCCAAGATGGGTAAGAGATGAATAAGCCATGTATGTGCTTGTAGTAGTATTCTTATATTTTCAAAAAAAGCAGTCATGAATCACACTATTTTAGGGCCTCATCGATTTAACAACGTTACGCATTTAATTGTCTTCTAAACACCGCAGAAGGAAATTATTGGCTATTTGGGGGGGTACCTTTCCCTGGCTTCTTTTCATCACTTCGCCCATCAGCATGCCTAAGATACCTTTTTTACCACCACGATAAGCAGCTACCTTATCTGGGTATTCAGCAATAACTTCGTTTACCAGTGTTTGTATCTTTTCCGTGTCACTCTCTTGAAGTAGGTTGAGCGCTTGGGCCAGTGATAAGGGGGTACTATCTGGCTGATCAAGTAACGCTGAAAATAATCTTTGAGAAGCCATGGAAAAGCTGATTTGACCACGTTCTACCAACGTAATCAGTTCTGCTAAGATTGGGGGCTGTAATGGAAATTCTTTGATCGATATGGTAAATTTATTGAGGTGGGACTTAACAGGCCCCATGATCCAGTTGGAAGCTGCTTTGTAATAGGGTATCAGCTGGCATAATTCCTCAAAGTATAGGACAATATCTTTGTCTTCGGTCAAAACAGAAGCATCATAAGCAGGAAGCCGGTAGTCATTGATAAATTTTCTATAGTATGCTCTAGGTAGCAAGGGCATGGTTTTCTGCAATGCCTCGATCCATGCTTCTGACACGACCAATGGGGGAAGATCAGGCTCTGGAAAATACCGGTAGTCTTTGAGTACCTCTTTTTTTCGCATGGGCTGCGTAGTGTTAGTAACAGCATGGTAAGAACGGGTTTCTGCAACTACCTCACCTCCGTCTTCTAGTACCATGATCTGGCGGCCAATCTCATGTTCAATAGCCAGCTGTACGTTGCGAATAGAGTTCATGTTTTTCACTTCTACTCGCTGGCCAAACGAAGAGCTGCCTTGGCGCATTACTGAAATATTGGCATCACAACGCAAGGAACCTTCTTCCATATTACCGTCGCAAATATTCAAATATCTCACTAACTTTCTGATCTCACTCAACAGCCTATACGCCTCTTCAGAGGTGTTAAGTACGGGTTTAGTCACCAACTCAATAAGTGCCACACCAGCTCGGTTAAAATCCAATAATGTCTGACCTTGTACCAGGCCATGTACCGACTTCCCAGCATCTTCTTCCAGGTGAATGTGGGCTATGGCAATGTGTTTCTCATACCCCTCAGGAGTATCAATGGTTAGGTGCCCCCCCCGACAGATAGGCGTTTTGTCTTGCGTAATCTGGTAGCCTTTAGGTAAGTCAGGATAGAAATAGTGTTTGCGAACAAAGATACTCTCTCGAGCGATCTCGGAGTGACAGGCTAGTCCCATCTTGATGGCATAAGTAACCGCCTGCTTATTGATGAGGGGTAGCGTGCCAGGATGTGCCAAAGATACCGTACTTATCTGAGTATTGGGTAAGGCGCCATAAGCTGCGGCTTCGGGCGCAAACATCTTGCGCTGCAAAGATAGTTGTGCGTGCACTTCTAAGCCAATGACAGTAGTATACTTTGCTCTAACGGACGTGTTCATATATTTCTTTAAATAGTAACCTACTTTGCCGTGCTGTCTAGTATCTCTCTGGCTATCCGGAGCACCTGTGGCAAGCCATCCGCCTGCTTGCCTCCGGCAGTGGCAAAGGTAGGGCTACCACCACCCCCACCTTGAACGGGTATGGCCAATTTTTTAACAATTTCTTGGGCATTGCGTGACCATTGCTGGGCCAAATCTTCAGAGAGCGCTATGGCAATATGGGGTCTTTTTTCTACAACAGTAACCAACACGATAAAATACGGTTTTCCGACTACTTGCAACGCCAAAGCTACTTGCTTGAGGGCAGCTACTTGCGGTAGCTTGACTTGTGTAATCATGGTATGAATACCGTGGACCGTCTGAAAATTACCTTGCAGTTGTTGGACAACGGTTTGAACATACGTTGCCTCGTAGGCAGCCAATCTTTTGCTTAACACTACTTTCTCCTGTAGTAGCTTCTTGACTGCTTGGGCTAGATCTTTAGGATGCTTAAGTAGTACTTTCAGACTATTAAGTAGGGTCAGCTGATGGCAAGTCCAACGCTCGGCAGCTACTGCTGTTACAGCTTCTAATCTACGGACACCAGCAGCCACTGCAGTGCTCGTTGTAATTTTAAAAAAGCCAATCTGGCCTGTAACAGGTACGTGAGTGCCGCCACACAACTCTACAGAAAAAGCAGGATCAAACGTGACGACACGTACCTGCTCTCCATATTTTTCGCCAAAAAGTGCTACGGCCCCCATGGCCTTAGCCGTCGATAAAGACACATGACGTTGTTCTTGCAGGACTATGTTCTCTCTGATCTTTTGGTTTACGGTAGCTTCAATGCTTGTTATCTCTTGCGTGCTCAGGCTAGTAGAATGAGAAAAGTCGAACCTCAGCAACCGATCATTGACCAAAGAACCCCTCTGCTCTACGTGAGTACCTAAGATTTTCCGCAAAGCAGCATGTAATAAATGAGTAGCAGTGTGGTTATTGGCAATCAGTATCCTGCGCTCCTGATCTACAATCGCTTGTATCGGAGCTGCAACGGCTGCAGGAAGGTGAGCTATATGGTGAATGACGCAGTCGTTTTCCTTTTGTGTATCTAGCACGACAACTGTTTCATTACCTACTATCAATTTCCCTGTATCACCTACTTGTCCCCCACCTTCCGCATAAAAAGGCGTTTGGTCTAGGACTACCTGGTACCCTGACTTGCTTTGTGTCTTGATGGTACGGTATTTAACGATCTTAGCTGTTGCTTCTAGCTGATCGTAGCCCACAAAAGAAGAAGAAACTCCTTCCGCCACCACCACCCAATCACCTTGCGCTACCATAGCCGCTTTTTTAGAGCGTTGGCGCTGAGCCTGTAGCGCTTGTGCAAAGCCCTTTTGGTCTACCACCCAACCACGTTCTTGGGCAATGAGCATGGTCAGATCTAGAGGAAAACCATAGGTATCGTATAGCTCGAAGGCTGCAGCACCATCAACCACAACAGAATTGCCTTGTAGTACCTGACTCATCTGGTCTAGCTTACGTAAACCTTTGGACAAGGTTCTGAAAAACGTCTCTTCTTCCTCTTTAATAATTTTTTCAATGTAAGCTTGCTGCGTCTGTAAATATGGATATGCAGACTGCAACTGTTGAACCAGTACGCCTACCAAGCGCCACATAAAGGGCATCTCAAAGCCCAAGTAGGTGTAGCCGTAACGTACTGCCCTTCTCAAGATTCTTCTAACTACATAACCTGCCTTAACGTTGGAAGGGGATTGCCCATCTGCAATAGCAAAAGTGATTGCACGGAGGTGATCTACTACCACCCTAATAGCTGTATCTACGGCTGCCTCTCGCCCATACAGTTGGCCCGACGCGGTAGCAGTAGCCACTATGAGAGGCGCAAAAATATCTGTGTCATAACTAGAGTCTTTGGCCTGTAGTACCATAACCAAGCGTTCCAGCCCTAGCCCTGTATCCACATGCTGGATAGGCAAAGGCTTTAACTGGTCTGTAACCAGGCGTTGGTATTGTATGAATACTAGGTTCCACAGTTCAATCACTTGCGGGTGCCCCTTATTCACAAGTGTATGCCCCGGCACTTGTTGCCGGGCTTCCTCTGGCCTAATATCTATATGAATTTCTGTACAGGGGCCACAAGGCCCCGTGTTACCCATTTCCCAAAAATTATCCTGCTTAGCAAATGCTAAAATGTGTGCCTCTGCTACGTACTTGGCCCAAATACTCCGGGTTTCTTGATCTGCTTCCAGCTGGTCTTGGTCATCTCCTTCAAAGATGGTGATGTATAACCGCTCTTGAGGCAGTTGATATACCGTTGTCAGCAGCTCCCATGCCCACTCAATAGCTCTTTCTTTAAAATAGTCGCCAAACGACCAATTGCCCAGCATCTCAAACATCGTATGATGATACGTATCTTTACCCACCTCTTCTAAGTCGTTGTGCTTGCCTGATACCCTAAGGCAAGGCTGCGTGCTGATAACCCGCGGATAAGGGGCACGCCGGTGATCTATAAAAAAGTCTTTAAATTGATTCATACCTGCATTGGTGAACATCAACGTAGCATCTTCTTTGTTCACAATAGGCGAAGCAGATACACACTTATGGCCTCTTTGCTCAAAAAATTGGATGAACTGCTTTCTAGCCTCTAATGCTTGCATTTTACGGGATGGTTACGGTGCATTCTCTGCAAGCACTTAGCTTGTAGCTTAATGGGATTACTGCTTATTTTGCGAGAACGCCTTGTAAAGAGGCCTAAATTACGACAATTCAGACTATTGATCTACAACATGGCACGAATAAAGTACTACTACAATAAGCAGACCTGTAATTACGAAAGATTAAAGACTTCAACGTGGGATATCGTTGGAAGGATGTCTATTTTTCTTAGTCTATCTTTTCTGCTGGCTATCGGTATTTTCTGGGGATATTCCACCTACCTGGGCTCTCCCCAAGAAATACAGCTCAGACAAGAGAACGCGTTACTTCAGCGCCACTACAGCCAGCTCAGGCAAGAAATAGACAAAAGCAATCAGATGCTGGGCTACTTACGAGAACAGGATAATGAACTCTATCGTATGATTTTAGAAATAGAGCCTATTCCTTACGCTGTAAGAGAAGAAAAGACGAGTAGGATAGCTACTTGCCAAAAATCAATAGATAACAATACACTGATTGCAAGTACTACACAAAAAGTAGACCAGCTAAAAAGACAATTATGCCTCCAGGTTCAATCATACAATAAGATTCAGAAAGTGGCACGAGAAAACGAAAAAAGACTTGCCGCAATGCCTGCTATTCAACCCCTGTCCAACAAAGACTTAAAGCGTTTGTCGTCTCCTTTTGGCATGCGTCTTCATCCTATTCACAAAATTCCTATCATGCACGAAGGGGTAGATTTTGCTGCTCCCAGAGGAACCCCCATCTATGCTACCGGCAACGGCATTGTGAAGCTAACCAAGAAAAGTGCTAGAGGATACGGGAATCACGTTGAGATTGACCATGGATATGGTTTCCTGACTAAGTATTGCCACATGCAAAGCTTTAAGGTTAGGCCTGGACAAAAAGTAACAAGAGGACAGTGTATAGGCTATGTGGGTAGTACGGGTACGTCTACATCACCCCATCTGCATTATGAGGTAATAAGAAATAGGAAAAAGGTCAATCCCGCTCATTACTTCGTCAATGACTTGAATGCCAAACAATACGATATGCTCTTGGAGTTAGCCTCTCGAAAGATTCAAACTCCCTCTTAAGGGTAAACGTGTATCAGAAGCGTAATTAAAGTCCATTCATATTACCTCTTTATGATTTCTAGGGTAAGTGATTCCAGTAATATCAAAAAGTATTACGCCATTGGAGAAGTAGCGCAACTACTTAACGTACCTCCCTCTATGATTCGGTTTTGGGAAAAAGAATTTCCCTCTTTGCAACCTCAAAAAAACAAACAAGGTGCTCGTAGGTACACCCAAAGAGATGTTGAGCAGATCAAGAAAGTCCATCAACTTGTTAAAGAGCAAAGGTATACGCTAGAAGGGGCTAGGTCAGTGATCAAGCGCAATAGAAGCAAGTCACAAGGCAACATGGGTATCGTGCAGAGTCTTAAAAACCTTAAGGAATTTCTAGTCCTCCTGAAGGAAACTACCGTCAAGGATATTAAATAGTTGAGCTTTAACAACTCTTTCCCCGTCTTGTACTCAACTAGGTATACGTAGTTTGCCCTTGCCGGGCGGGCGTTCCTGTTTGTCTGCCACACAAAAAAGAACCGAAAAAAGTCACCGCTCAGGGAGCCGGGCTACCTTGGCTTGCTCTTAGGCGCAAACGAGGCAAACTCGTGCGCTTATACGCACTCAGACAGTGCCTCTCTTTGCGCCTGACGCGGCGCCAAGCTCACGCCCTAATCCCCTAGGTAGGTCTTTTGAATACCACAGCGTCTTATAGATGAGGTAACGGCAAATTGTCGCCTTGGTGGAGAGTACGTTCAGAAGCTCGCAGACCGTTATGGAGCATCTACTGTTTGAGGTCCGAAGGGCCGAGTTTAGATCCGTGCTCGCAACCACAGCGACCGATCTTTTTGCCTACTTTTTTCATCTAAGGAAAAAAGCAAGGCCCCAACGGCTAGGTCATTCTCATTTTATACAAAGCTTTGAAGGGGAATCACGCTTTCCTTGTGTTTCTTGTTAACCTATTTTAGATAAAAATCGGCCTATATACCTCATAGTTGGTGAAAATATCCTTTCTTGAGGGTCGCCTAGTATAGTTTTTCCGCACTGCCGAGGACCTAACAGGGCACATACCGGGAAAGTCCTAAGTGCGCTATGCGCTTTGTCGATATAGCCTTTTCGCTCGATCATGATTATTGCAAATTCGGATATAGGTTCCGAATCTGCAATAACGCTTTCCTTGTTAACTACAGCTGCAGCAGCTTTTTTCTCTTCAATACGTTGCCCCCACTTTACTGTTCGATAAGGGTAGAGCAATGCACTCCAAAGGAGTCAGGGTTATTATTATTCAAATCCTTAGTTTCTTGCGCGCGACCTAATTTTTATACACTATTGCCTTAACAAAGGCAGATATTTTTTATTTTTATATGCAAATAATTTTTATACGCCTTTAGGGCGTTTCTTATTATTTTACTTCTTTACACTAGGCTTATACGATATTTATTGGTTCTACAAAAATTGGATTGTTGTTAAGAAGGCTTCAGGCACTAGGAGAATTTATCCTATTCTAAGATCGTTATTTGCTGTCTTTTTTTGCTGGAGTTTGTTCAAGAAAATTCATAGTGATGCTGGAAAATATGGCTACAAATATCAGAATTTGGCTCATATAGCGTCTTTTCTCTTTATAGGTAGTACTGTGACTTCGTGCCTACTCAATATAATTACTGCCTACTCGGACTCATAATTGGCATTGATTGCTCAACTACTTGTTCTAGTACTTATGATTCTTCCCCTGAACTTAACAGCCTTTTTAATTACGCAGCGTGCCATCAAGTTCCATAATAAGCATACTATCCCAGGCTACTCGACGAGGAGAAAGTTAACTAGGTTCGAATGGATATGCGTTGTATTAGTGTTATTGGTGTGCTTATGGTTAGCAATGAGTATAGGGTTGTATCTTGTTTTCATAAAAGCACTAGCCTGATAGGCGATTTTATGAAGATCTTGAGCTTTAGAGCGTTACCAGCTATAGAGCTCGCATCCAACAATAGGCTTGCCAGTTTGGGATGCTGAGCCCAAAAATTACTCATCGTCTTCAGCGCCTTTTAGTACTTTTTTAAATCTCGATAAAAGTTCTCATAGCATTCCTAATGCGACCAGTGTCAATTGACTTCCGTTGTATTGGTATGCTAAAAGAATCAGCTGATTATACATTCTAAACTTATGGACACGTATGCCAGCAAGGTCTCCTTTTTTAGCTTGCCCCATACTGGGCTGATTGACAATACGTCGGATAGCTTCTTCTAATACTTTCCTTTGCTCTCTGTGTAATTTATTCACTTTCCTCTTAAAACTGGGAGTTTGCAATATTTCCATACCCAGATAGGTCAGTTGGCAAACCGATAAGGTGCTAGATGATCATTGGCCGCTTCTTGCTGTCCTAATAAGACATCTTTAATAAAAGTATAAGGAAGGTCAGGATTTTCTTCAGCTATTTTGCCAATCTTAGCCCAGTACTCTATCTGCTTGGGAATAGACCTTTCCATAACCTCTGAGCGAATCCTGGCTTGTTGAATAATTTCTTCTGATAATCTAACTGCCGTATTCATGATATATTGCTGCTAATCTTGTTGCAAGATGCTACTTTTTAGCAACAAGTACAGCTGATTATGTGTATTTTAACTTAGGCTTTAGAAAATGTGATTTTACAACTTCGGCAAAGATTGCGGTCTTAACCATAGCGCAGTGAGCTCTTGATGGGTATCTAGCACTGCTACGCAATTGGTGATAAACTTTGCTGTTTCACCTAAGTTGGTGATCAGACAGGCAATTAGACTCAATATTCATTGTTCGGGTCTAAAATATCCCGTATTTTAGACTATTAAATCATAATTTACGGTATGATAGCACGTGACTACTACACTGAGATGGCCTACAACGCACTGCGGCATTTTCCAGCTTGTGCACTCTTAGGGCCTAGGCAATGTGGAAAGACTACGTTGGCCCTGGACTTGAAAAAGCACTTCGAACAGGTTCATCATTTTGATTTAGAAGATCATCTGGATTTTGCTCAGTTTGATTCTCCCAAAATATTACTGGAAGGTCTACAGGGTCTTATCATCATCGATGAGATACAAAGAAAATCAGAGATTTTTCCTTATCTCAGAGTACTCTTAGATCGTAAAAATGATATCAAACTATTACTCCTGGGGAGTGCCTCTAGAGAACTATTGTGGCGATCTTCAGAGACACTGGCTGGGCGTATACAGTACATCTCACTGACACCATTTAGGCTAGGAGAGGTGGATGATACGGCCAAATTATGGAGTCGAGGAGGGTTTCCTAGATCCTATCTAGCATCTTCTGATACAGTTAGTGAAGCTTGGCGGAAGCTGTACATCACTACCTTCTTAGAAAAAGATTTGTTTGCTTTTGCATCCAATACCTCTCCACAAACCATGCGAAAACTTTGGATGATGCTGGCCCACTACCATGGTAATGTACTTAATTATGCTGAGCTGGGGAGATCTTTAGCGATCACCGACAAGAAAATCAGAACACAGATTGATCTGCTGGCGAGTGCATTTATGGTTCGTATCCTACAGCCTTGGTATGCTAATATCAAAAAGCGGCAAATCAAGTCTCCTAAATTGTACATTAGGGATAGCGGACTACTCCACACACTTTTAGGCCTATCAGGTGAGAATATCTATAGACATCCCAAGGTAGGAGCTTCTTGGGAAGGGTTTGCTTTAGAGCAGGTCCTTTTTTCGGAGGAGATAGACGATCTAGATTGTTACTATTGGAGGACCCACGATGGGGCCGAACTAGATTTACTGGTGGCGAAAGGTAGTGAATACAGGGTGGGATATGAGTTTAAGTATACGGATGTTCCTAAGCTCACTGCTTCTATGCGGATCGCACTGAATGATTTGTCGCTTGCTACCTTGAAGGTGATTGTTCCTGGAGAAGTTAATTTTCTGTTGCACGACAAAGTAGAAGTGATTGGGTTAAACAAGTTGCTTCAGTCGAAGCGTAGCGTCTAGTTCCGAGGCTTTTAAGAACATCGTCACAGCGTAATATTAGGTGCTTACATAATGCGCGTTGCATGGGATATCACAGTCTTTTATCTCCTCCCACATCGTTAAGTATGTGCATGGTGAAGCTAAATAAGCGGCTTGTTCCTGCGTGATGTCCTAGTCATTCTTGACGAAGAATTTAGCCAAGTTCTTTTGTCCTTTCTCTATGCTGCCCCCAGCTAACTTCATGATTTTGTTATAGCCGTAGTTGGCCAGCAAGTAACTCGCTAGGCCTGCAGGTGTCAGATTCTTGAGCCACATGGCTCCACCAGCTATGGTACCTGCATTCGACAATAGGCTTGTCAGTTTGGGGTATTGAGTCACAAAATCATCCACTGTCTTCCGCGCCTTCGCTGCCTTGGCCCACACGCCCGTGCCCCACGTATTAAGACGTCGGAGTTGTGGTAGGATATACCAGCACCTTTGAGTGCTTTTTTAAATCTCGATAGAAGTCCTCATGGCTTCCTAGTGCGACAAGTATTAACTGACTTACGTTATGAGACCTTTGCACGGCAAATTTATGCATTAGGGGCTCATTTTGGCAGTTTAAAGCCATGGTCAATTCCCCAACAAGCATACATCGCCCTACATTCTCTCTAACAACAGATAAATTTATAGGATTATGCGGTGAGATATCGGCCTCTCATCACTAAAATATGTGTTTCAACGACTCTAAACCGTGCAAAGGTGGTCCTGGTTTATATCAGAAGAGGATGCAGCACCTAATTTTCATTTTATGTTAATTATAGCTAGTGTTCAGATCATTCTTTTTATATTAAGGCCAAAATAAGATTCTGTGTTACTCGATGGAGGCTCCTAGAAGATTTTTCATAGTTGAGTCCACCAAAGATCCCGTACTATAAGACACGGAGGTAAACTAGCAACTAAACTAACCATGGGAGATACTGTTTGGGTAGATATTATTAATAAAAAAGCCTTGAATGTCCTTAAGGATTTGGAAGGGCTGCAGCTAATACGTTTGCGCGAGGATAAGGACATGCCACAAGCGTCAACTGACTGGGCTGTTAAGTATAAAAAGGCCATGTCCCAGCAGTCTTTAAGTGAAATCGATGAACAGCTCACTCACTTACGACGCGCATGGGAGTAAAGTATCTTTGGGATACCAATACGGTTATTTATTACCTACAGGGCCACTTTTTATACTCAGCTGAGCTGTTTATAGATGATCTATTGGTACACTCCCAGCCAGCAATCTCTGCCATTACCGAGGTTGAGTTGTTGTGCTGGAAAACGGCTAATACAAAAGATTTAGAGGTCTTGCACGACTTTATCAATGACGTATGGATCTTTGAGTTAGAGAAACCTATTAAATTACAAGCAGCCAAGATACGCAAGGCATACACAATCAAGTTACCAGACGCTATTATTGCCGCGACTGCTCTAGTACATAATCTAACGTTGCTAACAAGCAACATAGTAGACTTTAAACGCATCGCTGACTTGCAGGTTATTAACCCGCATGATATGTAATCGCGATATACTACCCACCACCCTAGGACACACTCGGGTTAGTCGAGTGCATCACGGCATGTTTGGACTACAACGTACTGTGTCCAGTACTTAAAAATTGTACTAGTTTAGATTTAATTTTGCAGCAGTTCAGTTGATATATTTACAAGGAACCGCCCATAAACTGAAGATTAAATCTAAACTAGTACATTTAAAGGACCCGCCTAGGGGATTAGGGCGTGCGCTTGGCGCCGCGTCAGGCGCAAAGAGAGGCACTGTCTGAGCACACCGCAGGTGTGCGAGTTTGCCTCGTCTGTGCCTAAGAGCTAGCCAAGGTAGCCCGGTTCCCTCAGCGGTGACTTTTTTCGGTTCCTTTTTGTGTGGTAGACAAAAAGGAACGCCTGCCCGGCGAGGGCAAACTACGTAGGCCTCGCTGAGTACTAAGTTTAGAAATGAGTTGTTAAGGCTCAACTAACTAAAAATCATGAAAACAGACTCTAATAAGTGAAAAGTATTATTAGCTTGATAGTACTTCTTCTTCAGTTTTTTAGAGAGCTACACCTTGCAATTTTTCTCGCGTCTCTTGTACTTTTTTTCGCAGATTCTCTTCTGTGAAGTATGTACCCGGATATCGCTTAATGTCTTCTTTAATGGATGAGAATCTACCCGATACCAGTGATAAGTCCCTAAATGCCTTTCGTTCTTTATCTGATAAAGTATCGTAGTCGAGCTCCAGGTCGTAACAGTAGTAGTATTCATCACAAAAAGTATTCCCATCAATTCTACCTGATAAGTACTGTTCTAGCAACCAGTACAATCTTCGCTTGTCATCTTTGGGAAACATATTATTTCGCTTCAGAGATAGCTTTTAGTGGACCCATTGCGTCACGACTATACTTAAAATGTGAGATTCTGTTTGTTGCCCGATCATATAGCACTTCCAGATTATATGTCTTTTTATTTCTCGTTATTCGTGTGTAATGCATTAACGCTTTTGTGCCCTGTGGGTCAGGTAACCCTTTACTATTTTTGATAGCATATTTCAAAATGGAAACGGGTAAGCTCCTATTAGGATCCTTCATGTGATTGAGCGCAGTGCCAGTAAAGCCGAAAACCTCTTTATTTGCCTTCGTAGCCGAAGCAACTTGTTGCTTCACGCCCCTCTGCACCTTACTAAACCCTTTGGCCGCTTTCCCTCCTTTACCCAAGCTTCCTGCCACAACAGCTGTGGGCAGGACGTTACCTACTAATTTGCCTAACGCTTCGCCTTGTTCATAGGGATCTTCTAAAGAATTAATGTTATCGAGATACGCCTTGAGTTCAGCAGGCGCCTGTTCAACATATTGAGGCAGTGCTTGGATCCCGGCGATAATGTCTTCAACATTCTCACCCACACTTTCTACACTCCCTTTTGGATCCCTGACCAAGTTAGCAATTCCTAGTACTAATTCAACAGGGAGTTTTACAAATACACCATGTACCAAAACAGCAGCCCCCTCCACAGTGTCCTTAGCTTGTTTTCCTAAGCTTTTCAGTAATCCTACCGTAAAGCCTAGGTCTCCTTTACCTATCGCCTCCCAGTCTGGTTCGGTGCCTCTTAGTTCATGTAGGGCATATATTAGCTCTACATCTCTATGGCCCGCCCCGCGCATCCCCAAAGCTGGGTCTAGGTCTACCAATCGCTGGTAATGAATCTCAGTCTTTAGGGCATGAACAGCCTCATAGTGTGGGAGGTACTGTTATGGGAAAGCGCTTATGCAATTTGTCGAGGATAGTAAGTCAATAGCCTTGGGAATGGGTATGTTCGCTGTACCATTTACGCCTGTATCTACTATCTAGAATAAATTGTGCAGCTTTCTGGTTGTCTAATAATTGCCCTCGTGCTATTCCTGAGCTTTTTGCCCTATGAAATAAATAAGTTGTGAAGTCCTCAGCGTATTTGGAAAAAGAATTACCGAAACGTGCTTCGGTAATTTGGATACTATTATCAATATTAGAATTGGTTACCCCCCCACCACACACTGCCCTTAAGCTTACTCGCTACTCCCGCGGCCTTCCCTCCATCTGCTATCGCCTCTTCAGCCTTCCCTTCAGCACTACCTACTTTCCCAGCACTTGCCGCTTTACTTCTGGGCCTAGAAGCCCCTTTTCACTTTTAAAGGTACCTCTTCACCTTGAGTGCCTCTAAGCCACCTAGTCTGGCATGCGCTGTGTCTTTAGCCTACTATAACTATGTGTTCGAAGAGCATGGCAGCAAATCGCCAGTTCGTTATCTAAGATTTTTTAATTAAGGTTATAATGTGGTGTGCTCTATGACTCCTACTGTTTTAAAATTTTGTATGTTGTCGTTTCTGTTAAAAAATAAAGTTTCCACCGTGTTTCCGTCAGAGATTGGGGTTGAGAGTATGTAATCGTTTGAGAACACAAGCTTTACTCCAAAAGGTGATATTTCTCCAACTATACCGATTAGTTCAATGGAAAGTATTCTGGAAGAGGCAATATTTTTGAACAATGCTACTTTTGTCACATCATAATATTCCGTCTGTAGACAATTGCTTTTCATACTCATATCCATCCACTCCTTTATCCTTGTTGGGAAAAGTGACCCTGGATATATGTCTCTGGGGATATCCGAGTAGTGAATAGATGGTGTCCACATGTCTTCTTTGTTAGTAGTAACAATGCATAACCTATCAGGGGTACGATTTAGCATAAAACCAAAAGACACATCAATGCCCAATCTTTCCGTTTCACCCAATGGGGGCCAAACGACGAGAAAAAGTTTCTCCACTCTTTGCTTTACTAGCCTTCGGAGTGGTTCTTGAATTATCTCAAGGGGTTTGCTCTTTGATACCAATTATTTGAAGTTTTGTTAATCACAGTAATAAAAGTACCATCAGACTGGGTTACCAGCATCTTCCCGTTACTAATTCTCATAATGGCACTGGGAAACTGATGCCACTGTCCAATACGTGTCAGTGTCGGATCGGCTTCATTAAGGAGCTTGTTAGCAGCGCTTCTTAATTCCGGCAACATTCTTTGGAGCTGTTGGGGAGTCTTATTTGTAAATCCTAGAGTGTTTGCGTGCTTTATTAAATGCCCCTCTGAGTTCTTACTCCAGCCCAGTATGTTACTGCTGTTTTTAGCAGTATGATTATTTGCCTTGCTCACCCCCCTCCCCACGCCCTTGCTCATTCCCTTCACGCCCCTCTGCACCTTACTAAACCCTTTGGCCGCTTTCCCTCCTTTACCCAAGCTTCCTGCCACAACAGCTGTGGGCAGGACGTTACCTACTAATTTGCCTAACGCTTCGCCTTGTTCATAGGGATCTTCTAAAGAATTAATGTTATCGAGATACGCCTTGAGTTCAGCAGGCGCCTGTTCAACATATTGAGGCAGTGCTTGGATCCCGGCGATAATGTCTTCAACATTCTCACCCACACTTTCTACACTCCCTTTTGGATCCCTGACCAAGTTAGCAATTCCTAGTACTAATTCAACAGGGAGTTTTACAAATACACCATGTACCAAAACAGCAGCCCCCTCCACAGTGTCCTTAGCTTGTTTTCCTAAGCTTTTCAGTAATCCTACCGTAAAGCCTAGGTCTCCTTTACCTATCGCCTCCCAGTCTGGTTCGGTGCCTCTTAGTTCATGTAGGGCATATATTAGCTCTACATCTCTATGGCCCGCCCCGCGCATCCCCAAAGCTGGGTCTAGGTCTACCAATCGCTGGTAATGAATCTCAGTCTTTAGGGCGTGCTCCGGATCGGCCAAGCGGTATTCGCCCATCTTGATGAGGAGTTCCTCGCTAGAGTGGATGCCCAGCTCTTGCTTTTTCTTCTCTGAAAGTCCTGCCAGCGCAGCGTCGGGAAGACACGTGTTTTCACC
>WTJV01000025.1 GCA_011524725.1 Amoebophilaceae bacterium
ATAAATACTGGCTTCACCCCATACACAAGCGGAAAATAAAGAATGGGGGAAGCAACCCTCGGACTTGACGTGCCGGATATACTCGCCTTGTTGATTGACCTTCCCTCAGCTCCTCCAACATTTCAGAATGGCACATTTGACAACTTCACCAAACGAAACAATAATGATGATACTTCTCAGTGTAAAAAATTATGTAAGAATATCACCAGTTACTCTGTTTCATACTGTATCCGTATTATCATAGAGGAACAGTATAGAAAAACTCCCAAGACAGAAAAATTCTATTTCACGAGTCCACCAGTGGGCATTGAGAGGTAAGCAGAATACATACGGAGTATTAGTAGAGTATCTATCATTCTAGGGAATTATGAATGGAGCATGTCCACCCTTGGGGACATTCTACTTCTACAATAAAAAGGTTTTGGTCAAAATCCATATGAAAGGAGTACTAAAAATTCGTTTGGAATTTTGATGGAGTAAGTTCCATATATGTGGAGCAGAAATGGAGGATAAAAATTTCCTCCACTTATCGTCCATATGTACTCTCCAAATATGTACTAGGGGTGTGTACTGATTCTTCAGAAGGGAAATCGGTTGAAATATGATTTAACAAACTCGTCTACTCCAAGAAATGGATTTAGTGGGGCTATTGTATATTTCCTATGACTTACTACTAGTACTATCGTCAATTAGAGTAATCCAGAGCATAAAATCAACTCACTACCTTTTTCGAGATATTTTTGTTCCGAAAGTCAGGAACTGTCTGCACTGTCGGCAACCTCCAGATAGAACGAAAATGGAAACGAAATCATTTCTGGCAATGCATTTGCCAAGGCATTCAGCTCGTCACGGAGGAAGGATAGGGAGGGCCTCCCTCGCAGTTTGACTCTTCTAATACTAAGAGGTAGTTCCCCTTCATATGTATCAAGGATCTTTTCTCCAGCTTTCATTTCCTCTTCAGAGTCCCCAAATACGAATATGTGCAGAGGACCAAACGGTTCTGTCATGGCCATTATTGCCTCCGTCGTTAAGTCTGTGAATACACTGGTTTTTCCCTGCTCGCGAGCAGAGATTACTTTTATTTCTTGGTCTCCCTTGAAAAGGAATTTGTAAACAGAAGGAAGATAACGTGCTGATGAAAATTCCACCCATCCCTCCATTGCGCTCGTTACAATAGTAATCTTTCCGTACTGTTTTATTTCATTGATTAAATCAATCACAGTTTGACCTAGTGCATCCAGATGATTCGTATCTTCCAAAGATAGAGGGCCATAGTGCCGGTATGAAAGTATGGAAGATCTAACATACGATGTTGGATGAAGCGTATCGTCCCAGTCTAGTAAGAATATCCTAGCACGCGGTTGTGGTGCTGGCTGTGATGTCATTTCACTGGATAGATGTGTATATGGGACGATTTAGATTTTCTTTTTGGTACTGGAGAGCACTGTATTTTTGTGAATTTCTGAAGACCTCTGACCTGAATTTTTCCAGTGATTGCTACTGGGACGCTATTTATACAAAAATGCCGTATGCTTGTAGGGGGCATTTCGAAAGCCCATTTATTGTGCTGGAAATTCTTATAGATGTCTCAGCGGCTGTAGTAGAGTTTATGGACTGCATGCATCGGCTTTAAACGTGTTTAAGTGAAATGCTTCAAGTAAACGTGTCTATGTGAAAGAATGGTTTTGGACCCCTCGTTTCTCAGTGAGGACTCGGAGCCACTACTCAATCAGAGATTTTCAAATCACCATATTCGGTAATAAAATTGATGTAATAACCTGATATGACCAGAATCATCGATTGATCTATATCTGTTAAATTTAACCTGCTCTTTTTACAGCTTTCTGGGCATATTGCTGCATCGCACCCTCGAGATGCAAGGTATGGCGAGGAGAGCGATGCATGTCGATGTGGTGTGGTACTTGACTATCGGATTATTGGGCGGTTAGTTCGTGAGGTGTAAGCAAGTTCCTTCTATTGGGTGTCTATTTCGGGCAATATTTCAGTGTGATTGTTCGGGCTATCACGACTGGCGGGCTGCTGGGCGCTGCTAGTTCGCGTGCCTGACTATTCCCTGCTGACCGTAATACCATCCCTTCTGCGCCATGAGGCTTCATAGATGATCTAGAGCAGGTTTTGCTTCCAATGTTATTACTACTTAATGCCTCATGGAATAAAATCGGACAGAGCTCTGGCGGCCAGCCATTTGCCCTACTGTTCCTCAAAAGAGATCACTTGAGTACATTATCAACACACTAATCCGAAAAATTTCGCTGACGTGCCCGTCAACATGAGTTCTTTGATGCCCACAACCGGGCAACCAATGTTTACTCCAATTTCACATCCTGTTCTCCGAAAATTAGGGTGGAAGACTATTCACGCGTTCCTGCGTGACCGAAAAACTACTTAATGTACATCCAGGATGCGAACGCTTCCGGAAGTGCACTAACGCCTGTTCCACTCAAGTCCTCAATCGATCATGACCTTTTGCTCTCTCTGATTGCATTTGAAACGTTTCCAGGGATCCAGGAGTTCAACGACCTCACTGAAGATATTTTGGAAGAGTGGCTACGATCCAAAAAAGAGGTTAAGCTGGAGTCAATTTCACTGGAAGAATTGGAAACAGCCATCAAGAGTGTTGTGAAAATAAATGTGCATGAGTCAGACGCTGAGTTGCGCATTCGCGGATCATTCTCCGACTACCAAACACTCCTTCGTCACAAAAAATGGAAATGTCTCATTGACGACAAACCTAAACTATCTATTCGTCACATTTGCGAGCTGTTGAGACCCGCAGTTCTCAAGGACAGAATTGTTCAGGACTTTGAGCTTGGTATAAAGAACATAGAAGAAAACTGGATGCCGTTGTTCAAGCATGTTTTGAAACGTGCTATTGCATGTGAGGAGTATGTAACGCTGAAAGGATCCCCTAGTGGATACGAGAAAACTAAGACCACCAAGAAGCATAATGTATTCTCGCAGTTAGGCCCAAATGCCTCCTTACATATGGCAAAACTGGGATGTGTCGTAAGTCAACACTCAGTACCACAAGTATACTAATTATTGCCACGTATGTAATCGTGAATATGCACGTAAGTAATTGAATAAGTGTTTAAGATATGTTAATCACAGCTATAGCTGTCTTTATGAAGATGGCGTGCTCTACTGACACTCCGTGTCAATATAAATACTGGCTTCACCCCATACACAAGCGGAAAATAAAGAATGGGGGAAGCAA
>WTJV01000001.1 GCA_011524725.1 Amoebophilaceae bacterium
TCTACAAAGAAATGGGACTTCTTCAAACTTACTCTTAAATTTGCTTTCTCAACTGCATAGAGGAATTTGGCTAGCCTGAAAATTCCAGTCAGAAAGTCTGGACAGGGGATGAGGTGATCATCAAAGAAGGAAAGGCTCTCCTTTCGCATCATCATGTCATTAAACACTAGCTTCATTAGCCGGGCATAACAGCCACAGGCATTTTTAGGTCCAAATGGCATACGTAAACACTTGAATAGCCCTTCACACGTGGTGATGGCGAGCTTATCTTGACTGTCCTTGGCCACCGGTACTGCCAAATAAGCTCCAGCCAAATCTAGGCTAATGAAATTTTTAGCTTTCCCAATTTCTTCGGCTGCAATTGCCATTTGCTGATGAGCTATAGGGTAACTGTCGGTCTTAGTGACATTATTCAACCGCCTATAGTCTGAAGCAAATCGCCAGTCCTGGGTTTTCTTCCAGATTGGCACTACTGCCGAGGCCCAGGCACCTGACCCTGGGGCAATAATCCCTTCTTCCAACTGGTCTTTAATATGCTTCCGTAATGCCTCTTGAATCGCGGGATTCATAGGCCTAGTACGGTCCTTGATTGGAGCAGCATCGCCAGTGTCAATTTCAAATTCGATTAGGTCAGTCTTTCCTACGTCATATTTGGATTTCGAAAGTACTCCATAGAATCTCAAGAGCAGATGGTACAAAATGCTCTTCTCTTCTCGAGACAATTTCTCATGAGTCTTAATGGCATCCTCGTTAAGCTCATCTATCTTCTTTCTCATTTCCTTGAGCTTAGTCGGATTCTTGACAGAACAAGACCCAACATATTGGTCTATGGCTTTAATTATCTCTGGATAGGTTTTTAATCCCTTAAGATCAGGAAGAGGAAGCAACTTTAGGGGCTCACTAAATGTGTGCAAGTTTGTAATATCACACAAAACCTCTCTGTGTACCCCAATAATTTGCCCTTGTCGAATTCGCCTTGGTTCATTTGTCATGTTGAAGACATTGATGTAGAAAAAATTTTGTAATTCCGGACGGCCCTTCTCATCTATTTCCTCGCGTCTCTGGATCGTAGTGTGGTCAGTCAAAAGCTGATTGCGGCTCAGAACATTTTGCCCTCTCTCATAATAAAAATCTCGCCCAACGGTTCCCTCTGGCACTTTAATAGTGGCCACAGAGACCGAATTTGGGGCAACAATTAAATCACGAGCTAGGCGTGTGTAATGTGCCGGCCCTAAATGTTGATCCTCGCGCAGGTAATGAGTCAACTGGCCATCTATGAACGGTAATTCATAATTTTCCAATTCAACGCTTGGCAAAGGCTTATTCGAGCGGACTCGCCCTCGATAAGGCAACATTGGAACTCTCCTACCAAGGGCTCCAACATGTGCTACTGAATTTCCTAAATCTATAACCATTGGCATCATAGCTATGCTACGTGCACTCAGGATTGCTGGGACGCCCAGATTGTCTACTAGATAAGCATCTGTCTCCCAAATATCTGAACTGTCTCCTATCTGAAGCTGTGCGCGAAATTTGCCTCGTTGACGTAATTTATACTGGCCTGCGGTTCTAATGGGACTATTTACAGCATGTACTTGCGGCCTATTTTCACCGGGAAAAGCTTTATAAAACACTTGTGTATCTATAAGGTCTACATTGGACAAATTGCCGGTGTCGCATAACATTTGAAATCCACATCCATTTATTTTAGAATCAATAAAACAATTATTTTTAGCCCATCTCTTGTTCGTGGAGGCTCTATAATGAAACACATTGTCTTTTTCTATTGGGACGAAAACGCGCCCCTCAGAGGGGACGCCTCGCACTACTCTTTTTCGTCCTTTACACATCTTGCTTTCTAATGTCTATTTAACCGTCATAGTCAGCCCACTTGGGCTCAGCACTGTCCTCTGCAAGCTGATCACTATCATAGGCTTGCTCTAAGAACGCAAAGCTTCTCATCTTCTCACCCTTCGGGGCTGAACGACACTCATTCTTCCAGTGCCCTGGTTTGCCACAATTATGGCAATTGCCCTTCTTAGGGGAGACATTCTTCTTCTGGCCAGGGGCCCCAGGGCGCCATTTAGGTCCACCCTGGGCCACTGCCACTGGCCCTGCCCCTTTCTTCCCATTCCTCTGAGCTCGGCACTGCTCATTTGTATGCTTGTCAGACTTATGGAACTTGCAGTAGTTCAAGGTGCCAACAGGCGAATCTTCAGCTTGCGCTAAATGAACGCCACCTCGCCGCTTTTTCTTAACCGGCTTTTTGGCTTTCCTTTTTCCTTTCCTGACATAGCCAATCTCCATGGGAACTTCCTCATTATGCGCTTGCCGCATCTGCTGAGGCTTGGGGAAAGAGTAATGCACATTAGGTGCATCATAAAGAGGCTCTAAAACTTTAGTTCTGTCGACTGCCTGCAGACGGCGCCGCTCAGAACCGAGCTGACCATAACTGAAACTGTAGAACAGGGCATCTTCCAGGCAAGTACTGTATCTGTCATACTCCTGTCGCCTGATATGCGCACTGTTTCTCAAATGAACTCGGACCACTTCACTTCTCAAGTTTTTAAGGAAATGGCCGATCAACAACTTGCTCGCTTCACCAGGCTGGCCATGAACATGACCAGGGGGTGTAGGAGTTCCATCAAAATGCCAAGGTTCTTCCTCCCTAGCATAGGCATCAAACCAAGCCGTTCTGAGGCGGGAATGATAGCTCCTAATGCTCTCATTGGGGCGCTGAACCTCGGTCACAAACCTAGCCTTAGCAACTGCTTTGTGAGCTACAGTCACGAACCGTTCACGCAGTTTCTGGAAGAAATCATTGATGCCTGCATAATCATTCAAATCTTTGCTCAAGGATCGTGAATTATCTGCTGCCTGATCCAACAGATTTCCGAGAGTATGATACATGAGTTCTTGATCCGTCCAGCGGTTCACCCGCTGGGCAAGTAAGGCTGATTCCTGAAATCGGGAAAACTGCAGCGCGGTACAGCTGCCAGTCTTAAGCTGGGTCATCCGCAGAGAACTCTTCGGCCGGGCCTGGCCTTGCTGGTTCTGGACATTCAAATTGTTCACCAGCCCGGCCAGCGCAGCCACTAGAGCTTGATCCATGGGCGGCTGACCTCCTGCCGCTCCTCCGGCCGCACCTCCGGCCGC
>WTJV01000023.1 GCA_011524725.1 Amoebophilaceae bacterium
TAACAGCAAGTGTAAGCGTAGCCGCACAAAACAAAAAATTAAAAGAAATTACATTTTTCATAAAATTCGAAAAATAAGATAAACAATTTCACATCTCATAGTCATCAAATGACCTCATTTCTCTAATGTCTGCCCATAATTCCAGACATTGACTTCCCAGGAAATTTCAAGAAAATGTTTAACTAAAAGCTGTTTGACACAAACGTCGTAAAACATGGACAGTTAAAAAGCTAAAAAGAATCAATACATAACAACCTCGCAAGAAAACGAGATTCTTAAAACTAGTTGAAACATGGAATTGTTTTCCAAGGGAAAATGAATCACTTCAAAACCTTCTCTAAAAATCCTAGCTTGACAATTGACGAGACAAGCAAGTTCGAATTTCAAGACGGAGAAAAAGAGATCACAATTAAGACATCTCGAAAACTTCAAGAGTTGATTACTAAACCAAACATGTTTTTCAATTCTTGAATCCACATAATCACCCAAACATATCATGCTATCCATAATTCATCGGTATAAATTGTGATACGATTTTGAAATGATTCAGTCATAAATACAACTTCACACACGCCAGTTGTTTTTGCTCTTTTTGTGTCCAGTCTATATAGCACTTATTTTTAAGTTCGCTATCATCTGGTGGAAAGCAGTAACGACCTCACAACAGCCTCCCCGCCTCATCACCTTGGTCACCTACTCCATTTATTTCAAGAAAACAAGGCTACGTTTACCCCCTGTACTTCTACTCTTTCACCATGGCACAACAAGGAGGAGATGGCGCCGCTGTTCCAGCAGCTCAGGCTGCCCCAGCTGGTCAAGCGGCACCGAACCTCTTAAACATCCCACTCTTGGAAACCGACATGACAAGTCATTTGTACTTTGAGATGGACCGTTTCAAGGGCAAGAGTCCACATTCCCCTGTAACTCACTCAGTAGCGGACTGGCTCCAATACTGGGAAGCCAAACAAGCTGTATTTGGCGTCGCCCGCACTATTGAAAAGGCGATTTGCTACATTGCCCCAGCATCTCGTGCAGTCTTCAACGAGGCTATCGCCATGTCCAAGCTCCAGCACAACCGTGCCGATTGGAATCTCTTTCGTGACACAATCAAGCGCACCTTCCAAATTTCCAAGAGTGACATAGTGACACACCCTCTAAGAGACAACAACTGGTTACTGAGGATCCCTACAACAGGCACCAAGAACAACCCCAGGAACCAGGCACTCAGGATTTTCTGTAATTCTGCCCGTAAGCCACTAAAACAATTGTCGTCTATGCTTTTTGACGGACAACGACACATCAGACGGGCCTCCTTTGTGCACGCTGAAACCTGGTTGCGCGATATGCGCCTCCTGGAGGATGGTGCTAATCTACCTGGGCAACTGCAGGCCGGCCACAGGGTCTGCACACTGATTGGCATGGCATGGGCCATTCAATTGCAGGCTCTGCATTCTTTCCGGCACCAATTCATCCCAGCTGTCATGGCGGACAAGTACGCTGATATCATGGAGGAACATATGGACCTCACACAGCAATGTCAAACAGACATCATGGAGGGTCTGTTGGAAGAGCTCGCTACTTTTCTCACGACTCAACAAGGCATCTCAGGGCCCTCCTTGCTAGAGCGCTCACGCTCTGGAGGTAACCAGTCCTCGCAAGTCAATAAGCAGAAAAATAAGTCCAAATCCAAGCGTCCGCCTAAAGCTGATCAGACCACAACCCCTGCTAAGGAAACCCAGGAAGAAGGATCCCCCGATCAGTCCTCTCAGGTCCAGGACAAAAAGGACCGCGACAAACGGAAGGGCAAGGGCAAAGGCAAGCCCCAGAAGAAGAAGGGAGAACAAACGTCTCAAGTCCAAGAGAAGCCGGAAGGGGAAGGAGAGAACAAGGAGGACTATGACTGGGACTCTGCATAATCTCTTTTACTGTTACTGATTCAGTCAACTCCTAGTTGTGCCTTCACATTAGGAATAGGTCCCCTCTTGTTGTATATTCGTAATAAATGTTACACTCTCCTTTCCCATAACGCTTTCCGTTCTGTTCTACACTTCCATCCTTTCTTCTTGCAGAATGTCCGTTGTCAGCATACCTGGTAGCCATGACAGGCTTTACTTGCCGATTGAATTCGGCCCAGAGACGGGTGAGCATACGGTTGACTTCCTCTATGACTCCGGATCAACCATTACTGGCATCAGCCCAGCCACGGCAGCGCTAGCCGAAGACACTGGTATTGTCCAAGCTCGGGAACCTGGTGAACATCTCACTGGAGCTTCTGGTGCCCTTATCCCCACTGGAGATATACTCACACTCCGTCTACGCCTGTCTGATGGCTTCACATTTCAGACTAAATGCCAAATTATTAACGATCTACCTCAGGACGGTCTTCTGGGTGAGAATGTAATTTCAGCATTAAAACTCGTTGCAGACCATGATAGAAAATGTGTCATTCGCAACCCGGTAATTTCTGGCGGTTCCATTTTGCCCGCCGAATGTATGTCATTACAGGACTTCCAGTGCGATACGGTGCCTGACAAGGTCCGACTCAACACTAAGTTGTTCGGCCCATTGGTTGACGTCACTGAGACACCACTGGTACCACATGACCAGCTCTACACGTTCCATGTCAGAGAGGCACAATTGGTTCCACCCAAACACTTCGCCAAACTGGAGGTCCAAGCCTTCAACCCAGATGGTTCACTTTCTTCTGTATCAACAGACTTCATCATGCAGGTGGCGCCGGAGGGTTCCTTGGCTTCACATAGGGTAACGGACGGTAAGACCTTTGTCATTGTTACCAATAAGACGGACAAGTCGCAGGAATTCATCCCCCAATTCCCTGTTGCAATTGGTTGTTCGATTAAGAACTATTTTAAAGTCCGTGGGTTCAAAAACACTCATTTACCAAAACCCTTTCGCCCTGCCAATGCATGCTCTGTTTCACACCCTACAAAAGAAGTACCACCAGAGGTCATGTCTATTATTAAGAAACAGGTTAAGTCTGTTCCAATTCGCTTTCGAAATTCCTTTCAAAAGCTCTTAGTGCGTTATCATCACATAATCGCACGAAACAAATATGACATAGGCCTCATTCCTGACAGATCACATACAATACACATGGAAGATAAAACCCCTGTTTACAATAAACAGTTTCCTATACCAGCCGCCTACAACGACCAAGTAAGGCAACACCTGAAAGATCTCGAGGCGGCTGGTCTCATTGAAAGAACCAAGTCTCCATATAATTCTCCTCTTTTCTGCGTGCCCAAGGGTGATGCGGTCCGTGTAGCGGACGGTGAGCAGCGCAAACTGACCATCAAGGAAATCCGCGTGGTCCAGGACTTCCGCCAGGTCAACGCTAAGACTCTCCCTGACAAATATTCAATTCGGACTGTTGAATCTTGTCTTGCATCCGTGGGGCATGCAGGGGGACGGTTCTTTTCAACCATTGATTTGAGTTCCGCCTTTTGGCAAATGTCCCTTGACAAGGATTCCAAACCCTTTACGGCTTTCACTGTCCCAGGCTTCGGTCAATTTCAATGGACTCGGGGCGCCATGGGTCTCACAGGGTGTCCAGCAACTTTTGCTAGAATTATGGATGACATCATGCATGGGTTGCCTAATGTCCTATGCTACATTGATGACATCCTCGTTCACACACCTTCCATGGCAGGGCAATTACGGCAGCTAGAGCTCGTGTTCAGTAGACTGGCCGCCAACAACATTAAAATTAATGTTTCCAAGAGCTGCTTTCTTAAAACTTCTGTCAGCTACTTGGGCTATCAAATTTCCTCTGATGGCATCCGCCCTGGCCGTGTGAAAGCCGACGTCCTTAGCAAGGCTCCAGTTCCTAAAACGGCTAATCAATTGCGCTCCTTTATTGGATTATGCAGCTTTTTTCGGTCATTTGTACCAAATTTTGCCATGAGAATGGGCCCCCTCTATGAGGTCGTTAAAGTGGACCCTACATGGAACCATACCAAGCGAGACTTGACACAGAATGAACTCAAAGCCTTTCATGACTTGAAAGATCACATCGCAGCCTTACCACGGCTCGCGTTCCCCACTCCACATGGTCAACTCCATGTCTTTGTGGACGCCGCCCTTGGTGATGACAATCACCACGGTGGCATTGGCGCCGTTCTCTTTCAGGAACAAGGCCCAGACAAAATACGTGTTCCTCTTGGTTTTGCCAGTCGGCGACTTCGGGACGCTGAGAGGAGATATCCAATCTTTTGCCTTGAACTCCAGGCGGCGGTTTATGGTATTCAAACGTTTGACCACCTCTTAAGAGGTCAGCATTTCCACTTATACACAGATCATAAACCACTGACTCACCATACTAAAATGCAGGGTCGTACCCTAAATCGCCTTCAGGAAGAATTAGGTCGCCATAACTGCACTATTCATTACGTGGCTGCCAAAGACAATACCGTTGCAGACTTCCTGTCTCGGTTTTCGTTTAAAGAGGCCCCTACTCCGGACAACTCCAAGGATCCTTTCCGCCCCTGTCATAAAGAGGCTGCCACCGCCTTTCGCCAGGTGGCTTCTATCCAAGTTTCCAGCCTGACATCCATCTGCTCTCATCAAGAAATTCATGAAGCCCAATTGCGATGTCCTCAGACTGGTCCGTTAATTCAACAGATGGCAAAAGGGCAACCTGTAAAACCTCCTAACCTCAAGACACGTGACATTTTCATGCACAATAACCTCCTCTGTTCCTCGCCGAAAGGTCAGGACAAGGACAAGGTAATTTTCGTCCCAACGGAATTACGACGAAAATATATGATGTTAGCTCACAGATCAGTGGGCCATGGTGGCTATGAAAAGACCTTGCATAGAATCCGACCATTTGCCTACTGGCCGGATATGGATGCTGATATCCGCATGTTCCTACATACCTGTGGCCCATGCTCCATTAAGACAGGGCGTCATGACACACGCAACGGCAAAATGCCCATCCACATGATTCCTACAGAACTACGACCAAATGAACGTGTTCACTTAGATCTTTTTGGCCCTCTTGATGTGGCTAATCCTGCGCCTGACGCCCCCAAACGGACAAAGCGCTATGTGCTGGTGATGACATGTGCACTCACAAAAATTGTTCGCCTGGTCATCATTCCAGACAAGGAGGCTACAACCGTCTCTAGCGCCTTTGTCGACCAATGGTGTCACATTTTTGGCAATCCTAAAACCGTTGTCACTGATCAAGGTCTTGAGTTTACCAACGACGTCCTGAAATCCATTCTGGACGAAAGGAAAGTGTCCCACTCAACCACCACGGCCTACCACCCACAGGCTAACGGACAGGCTGAAGTGTTTAATAGAACAATGGGACGTTTCCTCCGAGCTATGCTCACGGAAGACAGGTTAGACAGGAAAGACTGGCCTTCCCTTATCAGCCTCTTGCAGTTCACTTATAACACTTCTCTCCACAGAACGATTAAAACCACGCCCTTTGAGGTCCTGTTTGGTTACGACCCTCGAGTACCAGGCTTCCCCCTAGAAGAAAGTCTGGTTAAGGAATTAGATCTGGTCGCAACACCAGAAACACGTTGGCTACATGCCAAAACCAACATTGATACGGTCCGTAAACAACAGACCGATCGGGCTAACAAGGGTACCTATATACCTGATTTTCAACCAGGTGACAAGGTCCTATGGCTTAAGGATCAACTTGATGGTTCCAACCCTAAATTACAACCTAAATGGGTTAAGGCTACTGTCGTACGCCCGGCCTTACAACGTTTGAACTATTATATCAAACCACAGTCAGGTAAACGCACCTCTGTGTTGGTTCACGTGAGTAAGATAAAATTCGACACTACTTCCAAAGAGGAGGTCACTGACCCCTCTTACAAGATGCCTTATGTTAAATCGTCTTCGTCAGACAGAGTTCTGCGACCGCGCAAAAATGTCAGGTTACCTCAGGTGTCCTCTGTAGCACCTTATGTTCCCCCTCCACCTGGCACAACCTGGAACAAACGTGACCTGGCTCACATGTTTGCGGCCTTTGCGGCTCACCAGTTGGCACCCCCCAGTTTCGAAACTGAATACATTCCTGAAGTCAACGGGTTCCGTCAACTCATTGCACGATTACCTGATGCCGCTGGCACTCACAACATCATCATTCCTGAACCAGTGAATGAATATTACGAGAGCATTCGCAACCTCTGGACTAACAACCCTGAGGATCGTGACCTCACGGAGGAACTAGGAAATGATTGGAATCTTTCCTTACTATTTGATCCGCCTACCTTTCCCGTTGCACCGCAGATCCCACCTGCCCAAGCAACAGAAGCGACACCTGTCGCTCAATCCATGCCTCAGGATCTAGACACCCCCCAGGGTGCCGCTGCTCTGCCGGCCACACCTAAACGGGTACATTTCCCTCCTGATGACTCTTTAGTCTCAGCCCGCTCTCACCCTCATACTCCTTTACCCACCAGCAAATTGGTGCAATTTGACTTTATTTCTCCCAGGGGTCCTGCTCATGAACGCAGTGAACCCCCTGTGGACTCATTAACAGGCACTAAACGTGCATGGCGCCGTACTTCTGCCGGTTCTCGCTTTCAACGTCTGGCGCGTGAGCCTCCCTCAGAAATTGTTACTGAGGATTTCCAAGAAATGTGTCAACACTCTCGTCGAGAGCTGTTAGAAACAATCGAGACGCTAATGGACATCTGGGTTCCTAGTCACGCATCTTATGCTCCAGACGTTCATACAGCACATCACTTAACACTAATTGGCATTAGCAAGGCCTCAAATGACATGGAGGCCAGACGTCTCGCTTCTCAATTTATAATTGGGACCACTCGGGTCATTAATGATCAGGCACGTAAACAATGGAATGCTGAACTGGATTCCTTGCTCGATCAGGCTTTCTCGGAAGCAGACCGTTTGTACAAGCCTTGGTACCCAGATGTTTAAATAACATCTCCCCCAAGCACTTACATTTCTAGAGAACAGTTAGTCAGTCGCCTCTCAGCCTTTCACGAGGTCACACTTTTTTTCCAAGCATGTATTGGATCTTCCTATTCTTCTACTTCGGCTCTCTTGCCTCGGCAATTGACATCAAAGCCCCACCTCACACTTCTTGGTCCGCCCCAGGGAACCCTGAACAACCTGTCCTCTCCCAGGGTCATGGCTTTCGGGTCTCTTCGACTGCCATGGAGGCTCAATTCGATGCAGTGGGCAATGTTGTCCCCACGCGCGGATTTGCACACTTGCAGTCTGTCATCAACATTAATCAACACTACAGGGCTGCAGATCAAGCCCTCAAGGTGGCTCGGAAAATCTTCGTTAGCCACCTACAATCCCAGGGCATTACCATGGAGTCCGAAACCATTCCTCCGGTCCAAGGCCTAGCTCTACCCGCTCCCCCACGCCCTGAGGAAATCTTCACTCTCCGCAACGACAATTACATTCGGGACTACATCGAGGGTGATCCCAAGAAGTTTCAGGCTACACAGGCTATCAAGGCTTACCACTACTTGTCACCTCAGCTCCGTACTGCTCTGGTCTCAACCTATTCTGAATGGCACATCATTGACAAGCAAGTTCATCCTCAGTGGCTGGATTTTGACCTGTTTGTCCGCACCAAAAACCCTGCTCTGTTATCGACCATTCGAGCCTACTTGGAGGTAAATAACGGGCCTTACCCACACATCAGACAAAATCATGGCTTGTCTATTTTCAATGTCTCTGAAAACAACTTCGCCCTGGACTTTGGTCAGCTTCTCCACAGGGCAGCCATGATTAAACTAGAAGCTGCGGCCCAGCTCGACCTGACTCAGAAACTGGGAGCTAGTTCTATTTACGGGTCGCGTCTATACAACTATGATGAGCAAATCCCGACACCACAAGGTCTCTCGGAGGTGGAGGTTCTGAACAAATACCAATTGCTGCCGTTTTCAAATAAGCCTTCTGTCAACCAGTCCCCTAACCCAGCCTATATTCCCCGGAAGAAGAGAGCCTTTCCATTCATACTCATTGCCTTGGTAGTCCTTTCTGCCTCTGCCTTTACCAACACAGTTATGGGCAGTTATTCTGTGGAACAACTGGGACGCCTCGATGACCAACTCGCTAAGCAAGACAAGAACTTGGATCTCATTACCAGACAGGTGGACAGGATGGACGAACACCTCAATAAGGTGTACATGCATTTAGATGAACTGACGTTGGAATTTTCTGTGCAGATCCAACAACTCCGGGAAACGGTGCAGCTCATTCGGGTGGCCAACTCTCTCTCTCATCACTTGGGAGAGATTCAGCATGAAATCACAAAAACTTCCTCTCTCCTGGATGCCTTGGCCAACAACAGAGTGAGTTCAGCTTTTGCGTCATCTTATGCGCTCACTCGCACCCTCAGGCAGCTTAAGACCGACGCAGCAAAACAAGGCAATGAACTCCTCATTCACCACTACGCAGATGTCTTCCAGTGCGAAGCCAGTTTTTCCCTGTCTGCCGGATGTCTGCACATCTACGTGCATATCCCCTTGGGCAAGCCCTCCGAAAAGATGACACTATGGAACTTTGAGCCGTTCCCTTTTACCGGGTACAACGGGTCAATTTCATACATTGAGAAGACTTCACAGGCGCTCGCTACTACCGAGGACATGGGCTACTTCCGCGCATTTTCGCCCGAAGAACTCTCTCGCTGCAACAAGATGTACAACACATACGTATGTCCTGTGGGCATGATCTTGCGTGAGGCAGCTGCGCTCGAGACACATCGCCGTTTCCTGGAGCGCTCTCCCGAGATGTGCCTGTATGCCCTCCTTTCTGATCGCCTACATCTGGTTCGTGACGTATGCACACTCACGGTCTCCCCTCCTGCTACTATTACATCACAACTGACTCAGGATTCTTTTCGCGTGGCTACACAAATTTCGGGAGAGGGTAAAGTCACTTGTCCAAACAAACCACCTGAGTTCTTTACGCTTCATCCTAATTTTGACATACAACTCAAAACTGGATGTCAATGTTCTTTTGGCACATACTATCTCTTTGGTGGTGATATATTGCAGGTGACAACTAAACTCCAACGCTCTGTCACAATGGACTGGGACCCAGCAGATCTCTTCGGAATCACCAATGCAGAAATCCGCTTTAGGGATCACACCAAACGAATCACCAGGTCCATTACAACCATGCCTTGGCTTCCTGAACCATTGGACCCAGCTCCTACCCTCATGCAAAAGGTATTCGATGTTCAAAATCGACCGGTGGAAATTTTGACCACCTTCATGGTGGCTGTTGGGTCCTTACTCATTGCCTTTGTTGCTTTAATTATGTTCTGCTGTTTCTATAAGACCTATAGGGAGCAAGTTGACGCCTTTGCCTTACGTGCTACTAATAGTGTGCTCGATGTTGCCCGTAACCTGAGACGTCCCAGCAGACAATCCGATGCTGGTCCTAGGCGAAGCTCTGACCCTGCCCAACAACTGGAAGTTGGGGGAGTTTCCCCCAACGCTCTTCAGGCACCACCTGACCTACCTCGGTCAGTTTCCATTCAACAGGTGACGGAAGAACGTCAACGTGGATTTCCCGGCTCCCCTGCTGCCAGCATCATACTTCGCCGAAGGACTGCCACTGACACTCCTCACCCTCCTCTGCTTCTCTCCCGACCAGGACAACCCGAGCGTGGACTTTACCCACCACTGGCTGGCTCCATCTACCTTCCCTCCCCGGCTCAGTCACCTCCTCCGTCACCCGGCCCTCAGCCAAGCGCCGAACTCCAGGATCACCTTAGAATCTTACGCGACCTTACCCCATAATGAGAAACCCACGTCCCATGGTCATCCTCTTCCTCATCCTTGTCGCTTTCATCCTCTTCACCCTGGTCGACTCGCTCATGCTCCTGCTCCTTGGTAACAGGACGGAAACGCCTGCCATTCTGGCAGCCGCTGTTCTCACACAGCTCACGGAGCTAGTGATTTTTCTCATCACTAACATCATGCCGTATTTGAGGCACTGGGACTAAACAGCCCCTGGACTGGATCTTTCACCTCGCCACCACCTCATCCACCCTGGTTCGACGCCACTCACTCCAATGTATCTTCCAAGAGTCCCTTGGCCTGACCTTCCCATGTCAGGGCTGCCAGGTCATGCCTAGCGTCCGGAACTTTCGCTGTCAACAAGATTTCTCTGACACATCTATCCTCATGTCAGAACTGCCAGGTCGTACCCAACGACCACAGATGTCCGATGTCAACAAGACTCCCCTGTCTCCTTCATGCACGAGCCAGGGCTGCCAGGTCATGCCCAATGACTGATGTCAACAAGATTAACAATAACACTTCATGGTTCTGATTCACTTCAAGCTCCTTACCACATTGTATAACTTTTACATTCATTCATTCCCCGTCATCTAGTATTTTTCACAGTTCATTGACACCCCTTTACATCCCCTTATTAGCTCCGCATAACCTTTATCATTTTCCACCGTTTTTATCTTACAAAAACGCAGGCTTTTTTTTCATTTCTTTTTCACATTCCGCTCAGCCCCTTCTTTTCATTTGTACAGGGGGTTTTTCACACGGCGCCTACTACGCACGAAGCAGACGTAACAGCAAGTGTAAGCGTAGCCGCACAAAACAAAAAATTAAAAGAAATTACATT
>WTJV01000012.1 GCA_011524725.1 Amoebophilaceae bacterium
GGATGGTCAATGACGGAGAATCACTCGGACAGCTTAGTGGCTTCTTCAAATTTGCCCATAAGACTAATCAGTATCACCCAGATGGACTCAATCTGATGGAAAACAGCACGGAGGACTTCGAGCTTAAGTTCAAATATCACTACCATACCGAGCCTTTCGATCCCACTCGTTTAGCTAGTAGGCACCTACCTAGCTCCGTATTTCACTTACTTTATCATTATCATTTGATCATGGTACACCTGAACTCGACAATGTGGACCAAGAAAGAAAGCTACATGGCCTAGATTGGGATAGGCATGAGGGTGTTTTATGCACTATTCTACAAGAAGATATACGTGCTAGAGTAGATCGACTAATAACTATTGCATTACGCTTTCCTGCGCTTTGTATGAAGGAGGTTTTAGGTAGCAATAATGTCTTCAGTCGACGGAGGCAGGTTAGCTTTGATCCTATGGCTTCGCCTGTTGTCTCCTTCTTTGTCGGTAGAGCTGAACTAATACACCAGCTTAAAGCAGCTTATCGCAACAAAAATGAACGTACGCTCAGGCTACTCACGGGAGCTGGGGGGATGGGTAAAACGCAATTGGCAGCTGAGTTTTACCAAACTATACAAGGAGAATATGCGTACACCTTCTGGCTACCTGCCGAATCTAAAGAAAAGTTGGATGGCGCTTATATCAAAATGGCAGAAAAATTAGGTATTTTTATTACGCCTAAAACGCCGATAAAGGACATTATACGGGAAGTCCAATCGTATCTGGCGGATCAGCCTTGCTTTTATGTGTTTGATGGCGCCCCCAATGGAAAAATTATCGAGGATTTCCTGCCACAACAGCAAGGTCATGTACTTATTACTTCTAGGAATATGGGGGCAGCAATTTATGTTTGGGGCCATAACATAAAAGATATACAGGTCCCCTCTTTTTCTAGAGAAGAAATCACAGCTTTAGCCGTTAAGTTTCAATCTGCACTGCCATGTGATAATACGTCCGTGTTAGACTTTCTATCAGAGAATACGTCAGGATGCCCTATGGCGTTAGTACAATTATTCAGCTTTTGCCAAACACAAGGCGTGTGCCCGTCGGAGGTTGTGGATGCGTTAAAAGCCCAACCACTCTCAGAGCAAGACGAAGAACTCTTGCAGATTCTAAGGGATCGTTCATTAATGGGTAATGCTGAAAATTTAATTCAGATCACACGTACCAGTCTAGAGCAGATACAGCAAGAACAGCAAGAAGAGTACGGCACAATTGCTATTGAGTTGTTGAGTCGGCTGGCTTATTTAGACGCTAAGCAAATACCGGTAAACTGGCTCCTAACCTTTTTCCCAGAAGATTACCGCATTCTCAATCGAGGAACGAGAAAAGCGCTTGTGCTACTAGAACGCTATGCCTTGATACAGTGGGATAGAGAGTATGAGCAGGTGTATGTTCACAATATTACACAACGTATCGTAAGGTACTTACGTCCGCAGCCATCTTTAAGTAATCTTATTCACGCTTTGATAACGTATACCAATGCCAAGAACGACGCCGAGCGTCCTGCTCTGGCTATTTCACTGCTACCTCATGGGCGCATGCTCTTCGAAAGACTGAACCGCGAAAAATATTCACAAGAAGCCCTTGAACTGGCAAAATATCTGACCACCGCGGCTTACCATACAGGTAGTCTCTTTCAGGAAGCGCTAAAGTGGAGCCAAGAAGAACTACGTATTGCTCAGGAGATATATCCACACAGAGATCACCTAGACATTGCTGCTGCCTTAGACGACGTGGGCGATGATCTCATGGCCTTAGGAAAACTAAAAGAAGGTCTAGTTCATTTCAGAGAATGCTTAGCTATGCAGCAGCGTATTCATGGAAATGGCAACCATCCTGATGTAGCTACTGCGCTCTTTAAAGCAGGTAGGATTTTAACCCATTTAGGTGATTTAGAGGAAGGGATCGCCTACCTCACTAAGTCACTTGCTATGTGCCAATGTGTTCATACCACCCAAAACTACGATAATGATACAGTGTTACTAAAAATACTTAGGGAGTTGGGGGATGCATTAGTTCGTCTGGGACGTCTAGAAGAAGGCATTCATCATCTCCAGGAAGGGTTGGTTATACAGAAGCGTATCGATCCTCAAAGGACGCACACCTATACTGCGGACTTACTAGACAAGTTAGGTTATGCATTGATCGAAATGGGAAAACTAGAAGATGGACTATCCTACTATATGCAAGCTCTAGACGTATGGAAGCATATTTTCAAAAATAGAGATAACATCTACACTGCTGTCACCTTAACCAAGGTAGGTTATGCACTAGTGCAAACAGGGAAGTTAGAAGAAGGGAAAGAATACCTAGAAAAAGGGTTAAGGATTCGGAAGAACATCTTCAAAAATCAAGACCATCCTTGGACAGCCAATGCATTGCATTCCGTAGGCTACGCACTTGTACGGATAGGGAAGCTAACAGAAGGAATAGAATATTACAAAGAAGCACTAATGATGAAGGAGCGCGTTCATAAAAACCCAGATCATCCCTTGATTGCAAACACACTGACGCATATGGGATATACGTTCGTACAAGCGGGCGATTTGGAAAAAGGAATAGCGTATCTTGAAAAAGCATTAGCCAAGCAGAAAAAGATATTCAATAGCCAAAATCATCCTTGGATGGCTACCACCCTGACCTACATAGGTTATGCATTAGTACTAGCAGGGAAATTAGAGATAGGCACAGAACGACTTAAAGAAGCGTTGGAGATGAAGCAGCACATCTACAAAAACCAAGATCATCCCTGGACAGCTTATGCTTTGCATTATTTGGGATACGCACAGATACAGTCAGGAAAATTGGCAGAGGGCGTAGCCTATCTTAAGCAAGCACTCAACATGCAGCAGCGTGTCCATAACAACCAAGATCATCCCCGAACAGCAAAAATATTAAGTTATCTAGGGTATGCACTCGTACAGAAAGGTAGACTAGAGGAAGGGGTAAGTCACATTAAAGAATGTCTTGGTATGCAAAAACGGATCTATGGTGACCAAATCCATCCATGGACTGTGACCGCTCTGAATTATCTGGGCTATGCGCTGACACAAATGGGACAACTGGAAGAGGGGATAGTATGTCTCGAAGAAGCGTCAATTATGAATAATCAGGCTCACAAGCATCAAAATAATTTCATAGTAGCTAATACTCTAAACCACTTAGGCTACGTACTGGTACAAGCGGGACAATTAGAGCAAGGAGTAGACTACCTTCAAACAGCGTTATGTATAAGAAATATCGCCTATAAGAATCAGGACCATATATGGACAGCCTATACTTTGGCTTGTCTTGGTGATGCATTCACGCAGGAGGGAAGGTTAGAAGAAGGGAAGCAACACCTTGAGCGAGCACTAGAGATGTACATACGACTCTACGGGGACAAAGACCATCCCTGGATAGCTGCTATCTTGAACAACTTAGGCCGTGTACTGGTACTGATAGGCGAAACAGAAGAAGGAACAGCATACCTTGAAAAAGCGCTGAATATGCGAGAGCGTATCTATGAAGACCCAGATCATCCTTGGACGGCTACTTCGCTGAGCCATATAGGGTATGCGCAAGTGAGGTTCGGAAAATTAGAAAAAGGAATAAGTAGACTTGAAAAGGCGCTAGATACGCAAAAACGAATTCATGGTACAGATCATCCCTGGGTAGCTATCACCCAGAACGACTTAGGCTATGCGCTACTGCAAAAAGGAGAGTTAGTGCAAGGTATCAAGCATATTAAGCAGGTATTGCATACACGAAAGCGCATCCATAAAAGCCGAGACCACCCTTGGATAGCGACTGCTTTGAATGCTATGGGGTACGCATTGGTGGAGTCCGGAAAATTAAAGGAAGGAATAAATTATCTCGAAAGAGCATTAGACATGCAAATGCGCATTCATTCAGGCCAAGATCATCCCCGGATTATCTCTACTTTGAACAACCTAGGGCGTGCCCTTGTTCAGTATAAAAAGTCCAAACGAGGGCTCGACTACCTACAGCGAGGACTTGCCATGCAGCAAAAGATCTGCAATAACTGTGATCATGGCCAGACAGTTTATCTGTTGAACAATTTGGGAGACGCTTGGATACGGTTAAAAAAGATAAATCAAGGAACTGATTATCATCAGAAAGCCATGGAGATGCAGAGGCGTCTACTTGGGAATTTAGATAATCTTGATACTGCGCAAATGATATGCAACATAGCTAAAGCACTCAATAAAGTACATGCTTATCAAGAAGCACAGGAGTATAGTGAAAAAGCATTGGCCATGCAGAGAAAAATTTTCAAGAATCGTCTGCATCCAATGATAGTTGTAACATTACACGATCTAGGAAAAACAACACAGGCGCTCGGCAAGTACACCGATGCACTTTCTTTTTATTGCCAAGCAGCTCATGTAAGCTTGCAGATTTATAAAGAAGATCATTCTTGTACTACAAGATGCCTTGCTAGCCTTATCAAAGCGTTGAAAAAAACAGAACATGCACACGGGAAATAAGAGAAAAGATACTGCCTTTGTGTGAAAATAAACTAGGTAAAACACACAGACTTACTGAGCAATTGCGTAGTGCAGTCAGATCGATTAAGCAAGCTCGTGAATAGCGAGCCATAGTTATGTTCCTAAGAGGATAACACTTCGAGACTATGCATTACTATTAAGAGAGCACTGTCTCGAACCAGCAGCTCTTTCGATATCAACAAAGAGATGACCTAAATGAGTTAGGCGAACCACCCTTGCAAAACTGCCCCGTTAGCGTTATTTTTTAGGGCCCTAGCTAGCTTCATTCATGGGGTTAGCTAATAGTCCCTTAAGAATAGGGAGACTCATAAGATACTAGGCAAGGAATATTTTTGAGGATTTAGCTAAAAAATGAGATGTCGGGAAACGCAAGAAAAGAATAATCTCACTTCAAGTTATTGCAAATGATATAACCAATATGTCAGAAAAATCGTCTAACCAACAACAGAAGGTAGAACGACTACTTCAAAATATCTGGGCTCAAGTCTTAGAGCTAGATAAAATAGATATCCACGACCACTTCTTTCATATGGGAGGCCATTCCCTCAAGGCTGCCCAAGTAGCTGTTCGCACTCAACAGGCACTCGGTAGACCCTGCCCTGTCCGATGGATTTTTGATTTTCCTACGATTAAGGCCTTGTCAGCGCAGCTTCAAGGAGATCAAACAGCCGAGGTAATCTCCATTCCGCGTCTAGAAAAATCGGAGGGGGTGTTGAGTTATGCACAACAGCGCTTGTGGTTTATCGACCAATATCAGAACCAACAGTCAGCAAACTACCATATACCGTTGGTATTACAATTGTGTGGATCACTACAAGTCCAAGCCCTCGAGCAGGCCTTAAACCAACTGATAGAGAGGCACCATAGTTTGCGCACAGTATTTCGTCAGGATGCCTCAGGAAACGCCTATCAAAAAATATTAACGGCAGAGGCCTGCCAAATAAGCCTGAGAGCAGAAAGGGTATCTCTCGACCTCTGCCAGCAACACATTTCGGCAACGCTCTGCGAGCCTTTTGACATAACTAAGGACAGATTGCTTAGAGTTAGGTTGTTTTCTATCACGGATATTTCAGAAGAAAATTCTGAACAGATGACCTGCAGCAAAGGGAAGCGAAAGGAGCTAGATTCTATTTATAGGCTGGTAATCGTCCAGCATCATATCATCAGTGACGGTTGGTCGATGGGTATCTGGGCAAGGGAACTAAGCGCCTTTTACAACGCTGCCGTAGAAGGTAGAAAAGCTCGGCTTCTTCCCTTGCCCATTCAATATATCGATTATGCCGCCTGGGAACAGACATATCTGCGAGAAGAAAAGTTAAAAAAGCCACTCGCATACTGGGAAAAACAGCTATCAGGGTATGAAGATTTGCAACTTCCCACAGACAAACCCAGGCCTGCCATTCAGACTTATGCGGGAGCTCATATTCCATTTCAGCTGGATGCTCATCTTACTGATCAACTCAAAGGTTTGTGCCAAAAGACTGGCACTACCTTATACATGGTACTGCTAGCCGGACTTAGTCTCGTTTTGAGCCGCCACAGCGGCCAACAGGATATTGTCGTTGGAAGTCCCATTGCCAATCGATGGCACCCTGAGCTAGAAAAGCTTATCGGGCTCTTTGTCAATACACTTGTAATGCGTGTTAAAACAGGTATAAAGAGCGTGAAGGAGTTACTAGAGCAAGTGAAGCAAACTACGCTTACTGCCAACACAAACCAGGCTTTACCCTTTGAGCATTTAGTCGATCAGCTACGTATAGAGAGGGACCGAAGCCGATCTCCTATTTTCCAGGTGATGCTCGTCTGGCAGAATATCAGTAACACAATAGCACCCAGTCTAGCAGGGGTAAAGGCTGAAGAACTTCCCACTGCCTATGATATGGCTAAGTTTGATATCACTCTCTCGCTACGAGAGCAAGAACAAGAGATTGTGGGGGACTTGGAATACAACACTGCCCTTTTTTATCCATCTACGATCGAGAAGCTAGGGATGCATCTGAGGCGTTTGTTAGAGGCAATGGCACGTCAGTTAGAAGCGGATATTGTAAGCTTGCCATTATTAGGAAGCGAGGAATACAAACAGATTATCTATGGTTGGAATGCTACAAAAACAGTGTATCGACAAGAACAAACCCTTCATGCATTATTTGAGGCACAAGTAGCTAAGCATCCCAATCAGATAGCATTAGTCTTTGAAAACGAAACGCTCACTTATCGAGAGCTTAATGCACGAACCAACCAACTAGCGAGGGTCATTCGTAAGACTTACCGAGAGGTTACGGGAGAAGCACTCAAACCAGATACGCTAATCGCCATACTGGTAGAGGGGAGCATAGAAATGGTGACGGGTGTATTAGGAATTTTAAAGGCTGGTGGAGCCTATGTGCCGATAGACCCTGCCTATCCTCAAAAACGGATTCAATTAATACTTTTGGATACAGAGGCGAAGATATTACTGACACAAAGCTATCTCCCTATCGTGCTAGGCTGGAAGAAAGACATTAGCATATCAACACCTCATTTTCTCTACTTAGATGAAAAAAAGTACTATTACCAAGAAGAGGTAAATAATTTGTCTCCCGTAAGTGGGCCCCACGATCTAGCTTACGTGCTCTATACCTCTGGAACCACTGGCAAGCCAAAAGGCGTTATGGTCGAGCAGCATAGTGTAGCGAACTTTATTTTGCATGTAATCAATCAGTATGGGATAAATATTCAAAGTCATATAAGCCAATTTTCAACGCTAAGTTTTGATGCTTCAGTAGTAGAAATTTATGGAGCTCTGTTAAGTGGCGCCAAATTATCCATAGTCCCCGCATCTATTCGGAAGGACCCTGTTCATTTCTCAAAATTTCTTGAGCATTGTCGCATCACTTTTTCTTACATCTCCCCTAGTTTATTCTCCCAAATGCCTGTATCCACTTCATGTCAAACCATTGCTCTACTAGGTGAGTCTCCCAACGGGCTTGCTATGCAGAGATGGGCATCAAGAGGGCATACTATACTGAATGCATACGGTCCCACAGAAGCTACCGTTTGGGTGTCAACCTCTTCTCCCTATCGAGGAGGAAACGCTAACAATATAGGGAGCCCCATATCTAACACTCAGATTTACGTACTAGACGAGTATCGTCAGCCTGTTCCTGTGGGTGTTTCCGGAGAGTTATACATAGGGGGATCAGGAGTAGCCAGAGGATATTTGCATCGAGAAGAACTGACCCAAGATCGATTTGTTATAAACCCTTTCGCTAGCGAAGAAGACAAAAGTCGGGGCGAAAACCTACGTTTATACAAAACAGGTGATTTATCAAAATGGGACACAGGTGGGAATTTGATTTACTTAGGTCGCACCGATTCTCAGGTGAAGCTACGAGGACATCGCGTAGAGCTTGGCGAAATTGAAGCCGTACTAGCTAGCTATCCTAATCTCGTTCAGGTGGCAGTCGTGCTGCAAGAAGTAGGGACACATCAGCAGCTTGTGGCCTACTACGTTCTTCAAGAAGATACCGATCCCGGTGACGTTACAGCGGACACAATCAGAGCCTATCTACAAACGCAGATCCCTGACTATATGATTCCCAGCTTCTTTATACCCATAGAGCAACTACCTGTGACAGTAAACGGCAAGATAGACCGGAAGGCCTTGTCGAAACTTGATATACGTGGTCAGCTTACTCAGAATTATGTGGAACCCCATACTGAAATAGAACGAAAGCTCTGTGAAATTTGGCAAAATGTGTTAGGAATAGATCAAATAGGAGTACGGGACGATTTTTTCCGCATAGGGGGGCACTCATTATTAGCCATCCAACTGGTATACAAGATTAATGAGATACTGAACTTGCATCTACCTGTTAGCTGGCTATTTGTACATCATGACATTGTGCATCAAGCAGAGGCGATTACTCATATGGAAGGCAATATTAATGAATCAGCTGATATTGTAACATACCATCGAACAGGAGGAACTCCTCCCTTATTTCTAATTCATCCTGATCTAGCAGGAGCTGAAGTCTACTACGACGTGGCTAAACTTCTTAAAAGGAGTAAAATACCCATCTATGGTATAAACAACTACAATCTCAATCACTACGCAGACCCTATGCATGAGTTTGATCAATTAGCAGCCTACTATGCTAGGGAAATTATTAGAACATACCCAGGAGAAAGACTATTCCTGGGGGGGTGGTCTTTAGGAGGCATATTTAGTTATGGGGTATACCACCATTTGATTGAGCACGGGAAAAAGGTTGATTGTATCTTTATGATAGATGCTAAATATCCTGAAACTAACCTAATGGCAAACAGAAATGAAAATATGCCTGAGTACAATCTCAAAGAGATTGCTTTAAAATATCTTTCAGGAAAAATCGTGGATAGATTTTATCAGCATTTAAGTGATACGGAGTATGTGGCTAGGGCTGTAAATGCCTCGAAAGTCTACAGGAGTATGCTAGGCCATTTCAAACCGTATGGCAAAGTAAGTAAAATTGTACTATTCCAGGCTGAAAAGTCCAACTACGAAGCTGCTGCATGGAAGCAGTGGACAAGACAGTTTGATGTAATCCGTGTTGAGGGCGACCATTACACAATTATGAAAATGAGTAACTTAAAAATTATCGTAAAGCATATGACTGAAGTTATCAGCCATTGTTTTCATAAAAACAGCACCTCTGCACGGTGAGAGAGAGAGAAACCATAACATATTTTGGCTACGTCACCGGGGCTAGAATAGTTGTCCCTTAAGAAAGGGATATTTCATAAATTATAACGTGTACAGTAAGATTTTTACCCGAATTTTATCTAAAATAGGCTAGCAAAAAACGAAAGAAAAGTGTAACCTCCCTCCAAAAACTTGCAGAAAAAGACAATCACTATGTTAAGAAGATCACCCAATCAAACACAAACCGATCTGTTCAAAAGCTTACTAGGACATTTACTGGACCCACAACACCCCTTCTTTAAGCTAGATAGTTGAGCCTTAAGAAAGATAATTTTCATGAATTCTGATGCGTTTAGGCAGATTTTCATTCGATTTTTGTCTGAAATGGCTAGCAAAAAACGCAAGAAAAGCGTAACTTGACTCCAAAACCTTGCAAAAAAAGACAACTGCCACGTTAGGAACATCGCCCAATCAAACACAAATAGATCTATTCAAAAGCTTATTAGTTCACTTACTCAACCCTCAGAACTCACTCTTTAAGATAGCTCAGGAAATCCCCTGGGGGAGGATAGAAAAAGAGTTTGCGTCTCTTTATGGATCGGTGGGTTTGCCTAGCCACCCTATCAGAAAAATGGCTGGCCTACTCATGCTCAAGCACACCTATAACCTGAGCGATGAGCGAGTAGTTGCCGTGTGGCAAGAAAATCCTTACTGCCAGTTCTTCACCGGAGAAGCTACCATACAGTGGGAACAACCCTGTGCTGCGAGTGACCTGGTACACTTTAGACACCGGATTGGATAAAAAGGTATAGAGAAGCTATTTGCCCTCTCTATTGCCCTGCATGGAGATAAGGTCAAGAAAGCTAAAGAGCTCATCGTAGACACCACCGTGCAAGAGAAAAACATCACCTTCCCCACCGATGCTAAGCTTTATAAAAAAGTCATTGAAAAGTGCAACCACATCGCTAAAAAATGGAGTAGGCCTATCCGGGATTGGAATGCAGCGATGAATATCTTTCTTATTGAACATGAAGGTAAGCACGATTAAAAATCGTAGAAATTCTTAACTTACACAGAATCCTGAAAACACTCCACACAACATGAGGCAACGCATCTTTATGGATCATAATCCTTCTTGAAATGACGTTACTGCATACTACGATATAGCTTCCTAGCCGACGTCTATCTGCAAGCATATCGTCTTGACATAACATTATCATGATTCCATAAAATTCTTGCTCCCCAGCACATATTAAACGTCCTAAACCTCTTGACTTTTTAGATTAAATTTTCTTATATACAGGAGAACCTTGATATGAATACCCACGGTAAGATGGCAAGCTCTCGATCGCGCTTAAAATAGCCTATGTGGGTGAGAAACTACGTAAGTAACCTGAGG
>WTJV01000055.1 GCA_011524725.1 Amoebophilaceae bacterium
CCTAATACATTGGCAAGAATATTAACGCTTTTTGCTAATTCTTCTTGAGACATTTCTCTCTCTTTTCTTATTAAAGCTAATCTTTTTCCGAAACTCATAACTGTAGGTTTTAAAACAGTATTGTAAACTAAAACACAAATATACGGTCCTGAAATGATGGAAAAAAATCATAAAAAGTTTTTAAATAGATCTAAAGTGTTATCTTTACAACAAAAGTGTAGGATTAAAATTATTTTTTTCAATGGAAATATCAGATATCAAAACTCGACTAAGTATTGAATCCGTATTATCTCATTACAATCTAAAAGCCAATAATACAGGGATGTTGTGTTGTCCATTTCATGACGATAAGACGCCTAGTATGCAGATTTATCGGGATACCAATACGTATTGTTGTTTTAGTAGTAACTGTGAAGCAGGTACGGGTGATGTTATCGATTTTATCCAATTGCAAGACAAGTGCAGTAAGCACGAAGCGCTATTAAAAGCGAAATCCTTGTTAGGAATCAATGAATCAGCCCCCAGTCAATTAAGCAAGATAGCATTGCTCACGAGGGTTTTTAGTTACTTTGAAAAAGCCTTACCCAACAGTAAGCCAGCAAAAAGCTATTTAGACCAGAGGCATTTAAAAGCCATGCTTGGTTCTGCGTCCTATGGTGTAGGTTATCACAGTGGTCAGTATCATCACGGTGTCCGTAAAGATGTGGCATTGATAGCGAGCTCAGTAACATATGGCTTACTCAAACCCAACCCTTCAGGAGGCTATTTTGTGTTTGGTAAGGGGTGTATCTGTTTTGCACTCAAAAACAAGAGCAATCAAATCACAGGTTTGTATTTTAGGTCTATAAACGACAATAAGCCAAACAAACACTATTACCTCAAGGATCGTCAAGGGCTTTATCCACATTACCCCAGTCCAAAAACAAAAAAACTAATCTTAACCGAAAGCATCATAGATGCCGCTACCTTATTACAGCAAAAAGAAATTGCAGCTAACTATGAAATATTGGCGCTTTATGGCACCAATGGCTTAACACAAGAACATAACGAGGCGTTGATCCAATTAAAGCATTTAGAAGAAATTATTCTGTTTTTTGATGGCGATTCTGCTGGCGAAAAAGCAGCAGAAAAATATGGCAAAGCATTACAGTTCTTAAAGGTTAAGATTAGTAAAGTTGATACGCCAGAAGGCGAGGATATTAATAGTTTATTAGATGGTCATGAGCCTGCAATTTTACACCAACTCATAAAGGAAAGGATTTTATTTACTTCAATTGAGTCTCGAGTCGGGACAGATAATAAAAGTTCAAATGAAAAAGAAGCATCTACCAAGCTAAATACAGAACACCCTGAACGGATCATCTTTAAAACCAATTGCCTCACGTGCCATGTGTGGGGCGGGATAGAGCAGGATAATTTAAGCAGACTAAGAGTGAGTTTACACATTAAGAGTAACGATAACCACTATAAAACCTTTAGAGACGATGTGAATCTGTATAGCCATACGGCTGTAAAGAAGCTGATACAAAACGTAAGTGAAACCTTAGAACTCCCAACTACCGAAATCACAAAAACCATCACTGATCTGACCGCACAGTTGGAGCAATACCGTATGTCAGAACGGTCAGCCAAAATACAATCCTTAAAGCCGAAGCCCTATGAAATGACCTCTGAAGAAATAAAATCATCTGAGCATTTTCTTAAAAGCAAAAACTTGGTAAAGAACACATTAACCCTCATTACGCAAAGCGGATTAGTTGGTGAGCAAAAAAATGGCTTACTCTTATTTTTTCTTTACCTATCGCGATTACAAGACGAGCCCTTACATGCGATTATCTTTGGTAAAAGTGGCAGTGGTAAAACCTATTTACAAAAAAGGATCTCCGAATGTTTACCCGAAGAAGCTGTTAGAACGATTACGAGTTTAACAGAAAACACCCTTTACTACTCTACCAAAAACTTTTGGAAACACAAACTACTACTCATAGAAGATTTAGAAGGGGTGTATCAGGCGTTTTTACCCTTACGTGAATTTATGAGTAACCAAAGCATCAGCAAGCTGACTACAGATAAAAATGCTAAGGGGAACAATGTCCAAAAAGTGCTGACTGTAGAAGGACCTATTTGCGTATCAGGTGCCACCACCAAAGCAAGTATCTATGAAGATAATGCCAATAGGAGCTTCCTGCTTCATGTGGATGAAAGCGCAAAGCATTTAAAGGCCGTTATGGATTACCAGCGTCAGCTGAAAGCAGATTTAATCAATGAATCTGCACAACAAGAAGCCAAAAAGACCTTACAAAATGCCCAACGCTTATTACATAATATTAGAGTCGTGAACCCTTATGCGATGCATTTAAAAATCCCTGATTTAGTCTTTAAGAAGTTGCGTACGAATATGCATTATTTAAAATTGATAGAGATTATTACCTTTTACCATCAGTCTCAGCGAGACAAGCAGAAAGGGAAAGACGGCAAACCCTTTATTAAAACAGAAATACAGGATATTGAAGTAGCGAATTGGTTGGTTAAGGATAGTTTGCTCAGAAAATCAGACGAGTTGAGCGGAGAGTTGCGAGGGTTCTTTGAATTACTCAAAACCAAAGTAGATAAAGAGAACTCATTTTATGCCAAAGACATTAGAAAATCCTTGCGAATGCACCCCATGAAACTAAGCAGATATTTAGTGAGCTTAGAAAAACGAGGCTATTTAAAACGAACAGGCGGTAATCGACAACAAGGCTTTGAATACCAAGTGAGAGAATGGGAAGATTATGAAATGCTTAAAGAAGGCATAGACATACTAGATAAAAAACTGGAAGAACTAAAAGCAAAAAACAAACAAAAAACGTCGTTATCACAACCTATTCACACGGCTTTCACACATTGATATGTGAAACGTTAAAAACTAACAATCAATGCGTTACAATAAAAATAATGTTGCTTCACACGTTTCACAGACCAAGAGCAAGCGTAAACAAACGATACCCTCATACGTACGTTTGCAGTTGGGTTTTCAGGAGTGGTTG